>ONYW01000027.1 GCA_900322215.1 uncultured Eubacteriales bacterium
CGCAGGCGTAACGTTCAATGTCACAGGCGACGGCACAACAGGCAAGGTTGGCGACAGCAGAGTCGTTGTTCCATCTGGTTCAGAACTCGTCATTGACCTTGCAGCAGGTTATCCGGGCGGCGAACCAACTCTTGTTAACAACAGTTCTTACGAAGTCAGCAAAGTTGTTAAAGCATCAACAGAAGCAGAATTGAATGCGGCAATCGCAGATGCAAAAGTTATTGTCCTCGGCGCAGACATTGATCTCGCAGATGATACCAATATTGTGATTGATGGCAAACAACTTACGCTTGATCTCAACGGTCATACGATTAAAGGCAATCATAACAAAGCATACAGTGCTGCAAATAAGCTTGGTGCAGTTCTCATGTTGATGAATGGTGCAAACGTAACAGTCACAGACAATTCAACTGGAGCTACACGTGGCACAATTGAAAACCTTGCAACAGGCACAAACGCGCGTTATGCTATTTGCTCGGTAGAATCAGATCTTGTTCTTGATGGTGGTGTGAATATTGCTATAAATACTACTGGTTCCACAGTTGATAAGAGTATTGCAGTGAGAGCATTTGGTAGTTATCATCTTGTTGTTAAAGATGCTAATTTCAGAACAAAAGTAGTTGCAATAAGAGATAACAATACTACAGGTAGTGCAACCTTAAATGGCGATGGTTATATCACAATTGAAAAAGCTACATCAACAGGTACATATTTGATTGCCGGCCGTACAGATGCAGACGAGATCGCAGAGTATTATCATATCGAAAATGCTACATCGGCAAAAATATCCGCAGCTGAATTGAACGCATTGAATGGCAGTTATGTGCTTATCGGCAACGACAAAGTAACGATTTCTAAAGAGGCTCCAACGGAGTACAATGCACACATAACATTTGCAAATTATAAGAATGCAGAAGTTTATGTTGACGGAGATCTTGGCCGTCTTGTTGAGACCTTTGGCCCAACCCCTCTCTATGGCACAACAATAAACATCACAGATAATACTGCTTTCAACTATGCAGGAACAACCGCCATTGGTAAGACTGACCAGGCCCTCGCCGCTGACACAGTTGTCACATTTGATATTGCAAGCGGAAAAACATTGAGCGGTTCTGTCACAACAGCAGTTGTTAAGTTCAATTATGTTGGCGAAGGCACACATGATGTGACAATGGTGCCAAAGGACAGCAACTATGAGGTTACAGAGAACGGCACCGCATGCGAATTGAAGGCAGTTGCAATAGATGAAGATGGTATACCATATTTGAATTTTGCAACAGCATTGAAAACTGGCAAGCAAATAACATTGCAACAAGACGTTGTACTTACTGCAAAACTTAGTTTGTCCACAAATACTTCCGGTATGAACTATTCGCTTGATCTCAACGGTCACAAGTTGACAATGGATGAAAGCAAATATAATGCAGGTAGCAATAATGCGGTTATCTATGTAGGTAAGAATGCAACATTGACAATCCAAGATTCTGTTGGCGACGGCTCAATCGACGGCGAAAACAAATTCTATGGTGTTGACGTTTTGAATGGTGGTGTCCTCAATGTTGAAAGTGGCATCATCAAGGGTGCGGTATCAGCAATTCAAGTTGAAGTCGGTACTGCAAACATCAGCGGTGGTGAGTTCTCTTCCACAACAGAAGACTACACATTCACAATCAACTGCATTGACGATAAGTATCAAGCAGGCACGGCAGTCATCAACGTCACTGGCGGTAGCTTCTACAAGTTCGACCCAGCGGACAACGCTGCAGAGAGTGCAGGCACAAACTTTGTCGCAAACGGCTATGCCTCGGCTGCAAACGGTGACTACTATGTTGTCACAAAAGCTGAATAAGGATTTTCTTAAAGCCTTACAAAACAATACAAAAGCCCGACTCGTTTGAGTCGGGTTTTTCTTTGATTTGACAAAGGTTTGTCTTTCTTAATATTTTATTTGACGTATTGTTGGTTTTGCTGTTGACTTAGTGGAAAAGTCTTTGGACAGCACAAAATCTATTGGGAGAAATATCATATGTCGCAATTTACAATTAGAATTTTTTGATTTTTCTACAAAAATTCTCAACAAAAAACATTGACTATTCAGTCAGTTACATTTATACTGTTAATAGTAAAATGATGGAGCGCAATATGGAAATCAAACGCAATTTTTATTTGAATAAGCTAATTAGCCATAAGAAAAACGGGCTTGTTAAGATCATTACCGGCGTTCGCCGTTGTGGCAAATCATATCTTTTGTTCAAGTTGTTTCGTGATCACTTGACTGAAAGCGGTGTTGCTCAGAATCACATTATTTCTATTGCATTAGATGATTTTGAAAACAAAACTTTGCAAAATCCCAATGCCCTGTATACATTCATCAAAAGCAGAATAACAGACGAGAAAGATTATTATATTTTGCTCGACGAAATACAGTTGGTTTCTGACTTTGAAAGCGTAATAAACGGATTTTTGCACATTCCGAATGCCGATATTTACATCACAGGGAGCAACTCTAAATTTTTATCCAGCGATATCATCACGGAATTTCGTGGGCGCGGAGACGAGATACGCGTTTATCCGCTCAATTTTTCGGAGTTTTATAGTGTATACGGCGGGAGTTTTGACAACGCTTGGGCAATGTATAGCAACTATGGTGGGATGCCGCTTTGTGTGTCAATGGAAACACAAGAAGACAAAGCAAAGTATTTAACAAATTTGTTTGAAACAACATATCTCGCCGATATTATCAACAGGCATAATTTGCGCGGAAATGTAGAAATCGGAGAACTGACGAATATTTTGGCTTCAAGCATTGGTTCATTAACTAATCCGCTTAAACTGTCAAACACTTTCGCTAGCGTCAAAAATGTCAAATTGTCTGCAAACACAATAGCGTCGTATATTGATTATCTGCAAGACGCTTTTTTGATTGAAAAAGCAGTTCGTTATGACATAAGAGGCAAAAAGTATATAAATACGCCCGCAAAATACTATTTTGTCGATATTGGGCTGCGCAACGCTCGGCTTTCTTTCCGACAACAAGAATTTACGCATATCATGGAGAACGTGATTTACAATGAGTTGCGCTCACGTGGATACTCGGTAGATGTCGGAGTGGTTGAAAGTGTCACAAAAGAAAACGGAGAGTCTGTTCGTAAAAAAACAGAAGTGGATTTTGTTGTAAATCTTGGAAATCGTAGATATTATATTCAGTCTGCTTACAATATTCCATCGGCAGAAAAAATGGCACAAGAACAAGCGTCGTTGCTTTCAATAAATGATGCATTTAAAAAAATTATAATTGTCAATCAACCAATATTAAGCACGTATAACGAGCAAGGCATTTTGTTGTTGTCATTGTCAGATTTCTTGCTAAATCCGGATTTTGCGTTGACAAGCCGGTGATATAGGACTAAATACAGTTTTCCCGACTCGTTTGAGTCGGGTTTTTCTTTGATTTGACAAAGGTTTGTCTTGCTCAAATCTTGCTTAATATCTTGCTTAATTTCCGATTTTGCCCAAAAGAAAAACACCCTTGGCAGGGTGTCTTCTTATTTGCTAAAATTTGCTACAATTATTCTTCAGAAATTGCACCAACCGGGCAACCATCTTCGCATGCTCCGCAATCAATGCATTGATCCGGGTCAACGTTGTATTGGCTGTCGCCTTCTGCGATTGCGCCAACCGGGCATGTGTCTGCGCAGGATCCGCATTTGATGCAAGCATCACTGATTTTTCTTGGCATAGTTTTGTTCTCCTTTATTTGTTTGTTAAACACATTTTAGCACAAGCAAATTGGATAGTAAAGAGTTTTTTTGCCAAAAATGCGGTGAGGCAACGCTAATTTTTGTTCTCAAACCCGCCCAAAGCCATGTTTTGCCTGTCTTTTGGAAATATAATCCACGCTAAGTAATAAACACACGAAGTAGTAATAAACACACGAAGTGTGAGAAACACCAACCACACTAAGTGCGTAAAAGGCAAAAAATACTAACCACACGAAGTGTGCGAAGCGTGTTGCAAAAGGGAGCGATTGTGTGATAGAATATGTTTATGGCAAAGACAAAAGTTGTGAATTTTAGAGATATGGGCGGGCTTGACACCCCGTATGGCAAGATAGCGAGCGGGAAGATTTTCCGCACGGGCGCGTTTGTGCCAAAGTGCAGGGCGGACAAAGAGTTGTTCGAGGCTATGCACTTGGACGCCGTCGTGGACTTCCGCACCCCCGCCGAGGTGGAGGACAAACCCGACCGCCTGCCCGAGGGAGTCGAATATATTCGCGCCGTCATATTCGAGGTGGACGCGCCGGGCATTTCTACAACAAGCAGTACGATAAAGGACGTCTTCACCATGACAGACGAGCAAATTGCCTCCGCGCGCGCATTTGTCGAGAAGACCTATTCTTCTATGGCGTATTCCAAGGAGTATGACAAGGTGTTCGCGCTCCTTGACGAGGGCAAAACCTTCGCGTTTCATTGCACCGCCGGCAAGGATAGGACGGGCGTATGCGCTATGCTCATCGAACTCGCCCTCGGAAGAACGTTCGACGAGTGCAAGGAGCAGTACCTTGCCTCAAACGCCTACCGCGAGAAAGAAAACAAGAAGGTCGCGCGCCTTATGCGCCTTATGTGCCTCCGAAAGCCTGTCCGAGACTTTGTGGACGAGGTTCTCCGCACGCACGAACACCTCTTTGAAATCGCCAAAAAGTCTATTCTTGACAAGTACCCAACGGCGGAAGCCTTCCTCGAAGCCGAACACGGCATTACCCCCGAGCGCAGACAGCACTGGATAAGCACCTATATAAAAGCCGTGTGATTTAGCGAATAACTGTGTCAGAGCCCTCTTTAAATCGAGCAACCACACACTTCGTGTGGTTGTTTTATATCTATGCCATTTCGAGCGCAAGCCGAGAAATCCCCTATGTAGAGACGAGTGGTTGCTCTCAAAGGGTGTACGTTGTCTTACCCTAAAATAATGTTTTCCCATCTCCTTCGTATGGTTCTTCCCACCGCGCCTGTACCGAACACAAGTCAAAATGCTTAGTTTATGGAAAACAGAATGGTCGCATTTTGACCTTGCTATTCTCTACAATACTGTATACCCGCTCCGGGAAGCACCGTCGGTGCCCTCAAAAGTATCGTTCTCTCATTATGCCACGCCTCTTTGGGCGAAAAAGAACGGAGCCTCGCCGTCGAGGCGTACTGCGTATCAGTCGGGACACACTCACGCGGTCGTCGCCGCTGCGACTCCAGTTCCGTCTTCGAAAGAGTGAGTCGGTTAACCTGCAACGCTTCGAACTGCTGACGTGAAAAATCCCATTCTTCCATAATTCCTCATTCCAAATTCCTAATTCGCAAAAACCGCGTGATAGAGATGAGGTGCAAGGAAACAAAATAAATCACCCCGCCTAATGTACTGACGTACATGACGGGGTGTATTTGTTGCTGTTGACACAGCAGATCGCTCTATCACGCGGTTTTTATATTTTGTCGGTGTCCGACAAAGAGTCAATATCTTCTGTAGACTGCCGCTCTCCTATCTTCATGTCTTCAAGATTGTACGTCTTGACGTCAAACGAGCCGTCTTTCAGCATAACCTTGACGCGCGCCGTTTGTTTGATAAGGTCGTTGCTCTCAACGGTGCCTTCGCCGTCCGCCGTATGGACTTTGCTGCCTACCTTTGGCATTTGCTTGTAGACTTCGCTGTAATAGTCGTTTTCATACTTGAGACAGCACATGAGCCTGCCGCATACACCGCTTATCTTTTGCGGATTGAGGGACAGCCCTTGGATCTTTGCCATCTTGATAGACACCTTTTCAAAGTCGGGCAGGTGAGTCGTACAGCAGCACGGTCTTCCGCAAGGGGCGAGTGCGCCGCGCATCTTCGTATCGTCGCGCTCGTAGATTTGTCTGAGTTCGATGCGGATTTTGAACACGGACGCGAGCGTGCGAACGAGTTCGCGGAAGTCGACTCTGCCGTCCGCAGTGAAGTAGAATATGAGTTTTGAGCGGTCAAAGGTGTATTCGGCGTCGACGAGCTTCATATTCAGCCCCGCGGCGGACACCTTTTCGCGCGTGATACGCAGTGCTTCCACCTTGTCTTCAAGGTTCTTTTGCACCTTTTTAAGGTCCTCTTCCGTCGCTTTTCGCACGACGGGCTTTAGCGGTTGCACGATCTCGGACTCGTCAACTTCTTTGTTGGCAATGGATACCGTCGCAAATTCAAGCCCGCGCGCGGTCTCGACGATAACGCCGTCTCCCTCCGAAAATTCTATGCCTTTCGGTGAAAAATAATATATCTTGTTCGTAGAACGAAACTTTATTCCTACTATTGTTTCCATTTATGCCTTTCCTCCAATATGGTGAAGAGAAGTGAATCGACGGTCGCCGCCGGGTTCACGTTGAGTGAGAGTTTGCGCCTCGCCGCGTTCACCGCAAGCAGTATGTCTGCAAGCGCGTGGCGAGAATAGTTTTCCGCAAGCGCGGAGATTTCCGTCGCGATATGCTTTTGAAGCACGAGGTCCTCGTCCTCTTTTGCCACGAGCATGTCGCGCAGTATGATGGACAGCACGTCAAGGAAGGCGTTTACGTCTCTTTGCGCTATGACTCCGCTGTCGAGAGATGCTATATCGCTTGACCTATTCAAAAATTTGAGCAGGTTGAGCGCCGAGCGGTAAAGTTCGGCATAATCGGGGGAGTTGGCGATTTTTAGAGCCTTTCCAAGTTGCCCCTCGCTGCACGCCGCGGCGATAGAGCAAGTGCTTGCGTCAATACCGAGCGACAGGAGCGTCTCAAACACCGTATGCTCGTCAAAAGTATCGAGGTATATCGTGCGCGCGCGGGATTTTACCGTGTCAAGCATGCTCGCCTCGTTGGACACGCCGAGAAAGATAGTAACGTCCGCAGGCGGCTCCTCAAACGTCTTTAAGAGCTTGTTTTGAGACTGCGCGTTCATAAGGTCCGCGCGATGCACGAAGTAGAGTTTGCGCTCGCCGATAGGCTTTACGTTCACGCCTGACAAAAAATTTTGCAGGTCTTCGACCTTGATTTTGTCCCGCTTTTCGTTCAGGTGAAAGACGTCTCCGTTGTTGCCGTTAAGTATCTTCCTGCACTCGGCGCAAGCACCGCACGGCTCGTGTGTCTCGCAAAATATCGCCATAGCGACAAGCGAAAAAAACTCGTCCACCGCGTTGTCGTCGGGCGACACTACCATATAGGCGTGTCCGAGCCCCTTGCCAAAATCGTTCTTCAAAAGGGAGAACGCACGCGAGTTTTTCAGCGGTTTCAAAAAGCGGAGTTCGCTCACTTTATCGCTCCTTTTTCTCTTAGTGCTTCAAGTATGCGCTCGCAAGTGACTTTTTTGTCAAAATCGGGTTTTATCGGCACGATTCTGCCATTTGAAGTGGCGATTTCGGCAATATAGCCCTCGTACACCCTGTCGTGGAAGTCCGCGGATTCCTGCTCCATACGGTCGGAATTTTTGAGCGTCCTCCAAGACTCGCTCGGGCGCAAATCCAAAAAGATCGTGACGTCGGGGAGAAGCCCGTCAATGGCGGGCGCGTTGATTTGTTTGATTTTTTCCACGCCCATGCCCCTCGCGTAGCCTTGATAGGCGACGGAACTGTCGATGTACCTGTCGCAAATGACGAGTTCGCCTCTTTCAAGCGCGGGACGAATGACTTCGCGCACAAGTTGAGCGCGAGAAGCCGCAAACAGCATAGCCTCCGTGATGTCGGACATCTCGGTGTTCTCGGGATTTGCGATAACGTCGCGGATTTGCTCGGAAATCTTCGTGCTTCCCGGCTCGCGAACGTACACGGCGGCTTGCCCCGTGCGCTCCAAATACTCTCTTACGAGTCTGACTTGCGTGGATTTGCCCACGCCTTCGCATCCTTCAAACGTAACGAACATAGTTTTTCCCTTGAGCATTTTTATTGATGTATTGATTATAACACAAAGATTTATGTTTCACAACAAATAATTCAACCGAATTTTGCTTATCAAAATGCTCAATAGGGGAAAGATTGAAAGTATAGTGTTTGTCCGCAATCGAGCAATGTAAATCGCGAAGATTCATTCTTCCTCTTGACATCTTTATAGTTTAAGTATTAAACTTATTTATACTTAAATAATTTTTGGACGGCTTTTATGGATTATAAGCAAATCGAAGAAAAATGGCAAAAGAAATGGGAGGAAACAGGGCTCTACAAGTTCAACAAAGACAGAGTTGACAAAAAGTATTACTGCCTTGAAATGTTCTCCTATCCGTCCGGTGCGAAATTGCACGCAGGACATTGGTACAACTACGGCCCCGCCGATACGTTTGCGAGATTCAAGCGTATGCAAGGGTATGAAGTCTTTCACCCGATGGGATTCGACGCTTTCGGTCTTCCTGCCGAAAACTATGCGATAAAGACGGGTATTCACCCGGAGGAGAGCACTCTCAAAAACATCGAGACGATGGAGAAGCAACTCCGTCGCATCGGAGCGACCTATGACTGGGATTATGAGATAAAGACCTGCCTCCCCGAGTATTACAAGTGGACGCAGTGGATGTTCGAGCAACTCTACAAACACGGCTTGGCATACAGGAAGGAAGCCCCCGTCAACTGGTGCCCGTCCTGCAACACCGTGCTTGCAAACGAGCAAGCGCAGGGTGGTGTTTGCGAGCGTTGCGGAAGCCTCGTCACAAAGAAGAACCTCAATCAATGGTTTTTCAAGATCACGGCTTATGCGGACGAACTCCTCGACGGCATAGACAAACTCGATTGGCCCGAGAAGACGAAACTCATGCAAAAGAACTGGATAGGCAGGAGTTTCGGCGGAGAAATCGTCTTTGACGTCAAAGGCAGCGACGAGAAGATCCGCGTGTTCACAACTCGTGCGGACACGGTGTTCGGCGTGACGTACGTCGTTCTCGCTCCGGAAAATCCGCTCGTTGACAAACTCGTCACAAAAGAGCAAAAGCAGGCGGTTGAAGAATACAAAGAAAAGGCGGCTATGGCGACGGAAATCGACCGTATGTCCTCAACCCGCGAGAAGACGGGCGTGCCGACGGGCGCGTATGCCGTCAACCCTGTCAACGGCAGAGAAGTGCCGATTCTCGTCGCGGACTACGTCATCGCGTCATACGGCACGGGCGCAGTCATGGGCGTCGCCGCTCACGACGAGCGCGATTTTGTGTTCGCACAAAAACTCGGCTTGCCGATAGAAAGAGTCATAAAGTCCAAGGACGGCTCTCCCGACGAACTTCCGTACACGGAGTACGGCGTGCTCGTAAACAGCGGAGAGTTTGACGGACTTGACAGCGAGGAGGCAAAAAAAACCATTCTTACCTCCCTTGAAAAGGTCGGCAAAGGCTGCCTCAAAACGAATTACCGTTTGAGAGACTGGCTCGTCAGCCGTCAAAGATATTGGGGCGCGCCTATCCCCGTCATTCATTGCGAGCGTTGCGGAGACGTACTCGTGCCCGAGGAAGATTTGCCTGTCAGACTTCCGAAGAACGTCAACTTTACTCCGGATGGGGAATCACCGCTCAAAAAGTGCGACGAATTTATGCACACGACCTGCCCGAAGTGCGGCGGTCCCGCGCTTAGAGACGCGGATACGCTGGATACCTTCGTGTGTTCGAGTTGGTATTACCTCAGATACCCCGACAACCACAACAGCGAAAAGCCGTTTGACAGCGAGTGGATAAACAAGATACTTCCTGTCGACAAATACGTCGGCGGTGCGGAGCATGCCTGTATGCACTTGCTCTATGCAAGATTCTTCACGAAGGCTTTGCGAGATATGGGCTATCTGAATTTTGACGAACCATTCCTCTCTCTCGTCCATCAAGGCACGATTTTGGGACCGGACGGCAACAAGATGTCCAAGTCAAAGGGCAACGTCGTCTCTCCCGACGACAGCATCGCGAAGTACGGGGCGGATATCTTCCGCGTCTACCTCATGTTCGGATTCAACTACGTAGAAGGCGGTCCGTGGAACGACAACGGACTCGACTCCGTCAACCGTTTCTTTGACAGGATAGAGCGTATCGTCAAAAAGTGCTATGAGATGAATTTTGAAAAAGCACCTCTCGGCAAGGCGGAAAAAGAACTCAACCGCGTGCGCCACAACACGATAAAATGCGTGACAAACGACCTCGGTGTCTTCTCGTTCAACACGGCTATCGCAAGACTTATGGAATACGTCAACGCAATCTACGCCTATGAGAGCGCGGTGGCAAAAAAGAACGTCTTCTACAAAGAGTGTGCAAGAGACTTGGTGCTCCTCATCGCTCCGTTTGCACCGCACTTTGCGGAGGAACTTTGGGAGATGCTCGGCGAGAAATATTCCGTCTTCAACCAACCATACCCCGTCTTTGACGAAAAGGCGATGGTGCTTGACGAGGTTGAACTTGCCGTCCAAATCAACTCGAAGATGAGAGGCAAGGTCGTCGTTCCGACTTCCGCGACAAAGGAAGAAATTGAAGCGGCGGCGGTCGAAGCGGTTGCAAGCCAGTTGAACGGTGCGACGCCAAAGAAAGTTATTGTGGTGCCGGGACGCTTGGTCAATATAATAGTTTAAAACCGCACAGGTTGGCGACCTGCGTCGTCAGCGCACCATTGATAGTCGGTCACGTACGCCAAAGTACGCTCCCTTCTCTCAATGGCACCCTTCCTAGCATCTCATCCAACCTGAGCGGTTTTGACCTAGAGGATGTGTGGCGAGAGCAAGACAAACTCTAACAATAAGACGATAAAAAAACAAAAATATTATTATTCAAAACCACTCAGTTTTGATGGATGACGCGAAAGGTGCGCACAGGAGCCACCCAGTGTACTGATGTACACGGTGTGCGAGTGCACGCAAACCTGACAAAGTCAGGCGCGAAACTGTGTGGTTTTTGAGGAGAAAAAATGTTAGATATCAACAGAATCAGAACAAATACGCAAGAGGTTGTCGACGCTCTTGCAAAGAAAGGCTACAAAGCCGATTTCACCGAAGTTCTCGCTTGGGACGACGAGCGCAAGGCGACGATCACCGCCGTCGAGCAGTTGAAGGCGAAGAAGAACAAGGTCTCCGCTCAAATCCCTATGCTGAAGAAGGCGGGCGAGGATGTTCAACCTATCTTTGACGAGATGAAGAGAATAGGCGAAGAGATCGCAAAGAGCGACGCAAGAGTGAACGAACTCATCGAAAATATCACAAATGCTCTCGCAGGCATTCCTAACATCCCAGACGACGACCTTCTCCCCGGAGAAAAAGAAAACAACAAAGTCATCAAGATCGTCGGCGAGCAACCGAAGTTTGACTTCCCGCTCAAAAATCACGTGGACATTTGCACGGACCTCGGTCTCATCGACTATGAGCGCGGCGTAAAACTCTCGGGCAACGGCTTTTGGATCTACCGCGGAGTCGGCGCAAGACTTGAATGGGCGCTCCTCAACTACTTTGTGGAAGAGCATTTGAAGGACGGATACGAGTTTATTCTTCCTCCATATCAACTCGGCTACAACTGCGGCTACGGCGCAGGTCAGTTCCCGAAGTTCAGCGACGAAGTCTATTGGCTCGACTGCGACGAGGATAGAAAGCGCAACCGCTTTATGCTCCCGACGGCTGAGACCGCGCTTGTCAATATGTATGCGGGCGAAATCATCGACGAGGCAAAACTCCCGATGAAGTTCTTTGCATACTCTCCTTGTTTCAGAAAGGAAGCGGGCTCCGCAAGAGCAGAGGAGAGAGGTATGATAAGAGGTCACCAATTCAACAAGATCGAAATGGTGCAATATGCTCATCCCGAACACAGCATGGAAGCCTTCCAAGAACTCGTTGACAAGGCGGCAAGACTTGTAGAGGGCTTGGGGCTCCACTTCAGAGTCAGCAAACTCGCGGCAGGCGACTGCTCCGCGTCCATGGCAAGAACGTATGACGTCGAACTTTGGATTCCGTCCATGGGCATCTACAAAGAGTGTTCTTCCGTCTCCAACGCAAACGACTATCAGGCAAGACGCAACAACACGAGATACAGAGATTCAAAGACGGGCAAACCGCAATACGTACACACCTTGAACGGCTCCGGTCTTGCAACGTCACGCCTTATTCCCGCTATCGTCGAGCAGTTCCAAAACGCTGACGGCAGTGTGACAATTCCAGAAGTGCTCAGGAAGTATCTTGGCGGTGCGAGCCGTATCACTCCAAACGGATTGGAGTGACAAGATGAATTGACGGCAAGCCGTCATGAATTCTCACACGCAAGCGTCGAGATATTAACACAAAACAAGCTTTAAACATTAAAAACAAACGCATAAACACATGCTTTATGTAAAAATGTCGCCGTTAGGCGACGCGTCAAGCGGAAATTTTTTGCGAACACAGGCTTGAGATTTATGTCCTTGTGCGGTTTAGCAAAAGAAATTTGCGCGCGAAGTAGGGGGACAAAATTGCGACATAAAGCGAAACGTTTGTTGAGAAAACGCGAGCAATTTGTTCGCAATTTTAGGGGGAAACTATGAGAGAAGAACTAAAGAAATACGGCGACGAGGCGTATGAGATCGTCAAGTATGCGGCAAACGAAATTGGTCCGAGACTTCCCGGTAGCGATGGCGAAAAGAAACTTCACGACCACATGGCGGCGCGCCTCGAAGAGATAGGCGTAAAGCCTGTGACGGAAAAGTTTGTCTTTGCACCGTATTCCTGCGTCGGAGGTATGCCGTATGCGGGCTGGGGCGGAATTATCGCAACGGGAGGACTCGTCCTCACGTGCATAGTGGGAAGCATAACCATGTTCGGCGGACTTGCGCTCAGTTTTCTCACCTCGCTTTATTTGATAGGGCTTTGGACGTGGCTCATCGTGTCCGTGTTCAAATATAACACGATTTTCGACTGGTGCTTCAAGCACGCGATGTCGCACAACACGTACGGAGAATTGAAGCCAAAGGACGGACAGTATGACTATACGATCTTCCTCTCGGGTCATACGGACACGAGTTGGACTCTCAAACTCTCCGCGTCGCAGGGAAGAGGCGGACACGCAAGCGTAGTATCTCGTCTCGCCCTTGGTGCAGTTGCCGTCGGAGCCGTGTCGGAACTTGCGCTCATCACGTTCGTGCTGTATTGCATAGTGATCGGAGCAACCGATCCGACCACCGTGCAAAACGCCTCGTATGCGCTCATGATTATGACTTACGTCGACACGTTTTCGTCACCGCTTTGGATCATCGGTGCATTTTTCCTCACAATGTACAACGAGAGGACTGAAAAGATCGCCTCACCCGGCGCAATGGACAACGCGACGGGCGTTGCTATCTCCTATGAAGTTCTCAAATATTTTGCGGAAAACCCCGACAAGATGCCTGCGCGCTGCCGTATAGTAGACCTCAGTTGCGGTGCGGAAGAAGCGGGACTTCGCGGTTCTATGGCGTTTGTCAAAAAGCATAAGGACGACGGAATGCTCGACCATGCCTACCACCTCAACGTGGACTCTATCGCCGACAAGGACTATTTTTCCGTCATCACGGGCGACGACTGGCTGTGCAAGCATTTTGACAAAGACTTAGAAAAAATGTTTATGGAAGCCATGCTTGAAGCGGGTATAGAACGCCCTCAAAAGATGAACAACCCGATCGGCGGTTGCGACTCTACGCCATTTGAGAAGAGCGGTGTCAAATCCATAACTTTCGCCGCGCAAAAACCCGAGATGACTGATTATTACCACACCTACGACGATGTTCCCGAGCGTTTTGAACCTGAAACGGTAGGACTTGGGTTTGATGTGGTTTTGCGCGTTATCGACAAAATCTCCGAGCGTGAAAACCACACAGTTTAGCGACCTGCGTTGTCAGCGCGCTTTGCCCGTCAGACCATGTACGCTCATGTACATTGGGTCTGCCTGTCACAGCACCCTTCCTAACATCTCATCTAAACTGCGCGGTTTCCAAACCGCACAGCTTGGCGAATAGCTGTGTTATCGCACCTTGCCCATTAGACCGTGTACGCAAATGTACACTGGGTCTGCTGTTCAAGGCACGATGCCTTGCTCTTCATCCAACCTGAGCGGTTTCTGCTGACTGCGTGAACGACCGCACAGCTTGGCGACCTGCGCGCACCTTACTTACGTACAAAATCATTCAATATATTTAGGAAAATGAATTATAGCGTTGGCAAAAAACTGGCTCATCTCGTGAACGGGTTGAAGTTTAAGGTGGATGAAATAGAGGAGATAAGAAAACTCTATTCCGGCGAACCGTTCGATCCAAACGATGAGGGAATAAGAAAACTTATCGAGACTTCTCGTGCGCTTTGCGAGAAGTTTTCTCAACTTGGTGCAAAGAGGCACAAGACGAGATTTGGCTATCACATCGATCAAATCAAGCGGATTTTTGTTCTTCGCAAACTGTTTTGCGGCAGGTTTATGCTTGCCGACGTGCGCTCGGGCATAGACCTTATTGTCGGACTTGTCGACGCGCCGTCACTCACGTTTTTCAACTATGACGTGCATTTTGGCGCAGCGCTTGTGACTATGGGTAGGGGAGTTGAGATTGCTCCAAAGGTGAAAATAGGTGACCAAGAGAGCATTTTGTCTTATGCCGCGACGGGACTTCCGCGCACGAATATTGGCAAGGACGCTTGGCTCGGACTCGGCGTCGAGGTGAAATCGGGCGCAAACATAGGCGACGAATGCGTCATAGGCGCAGGCGCTATCGTAGAAACCGATATACGGGACAAGGCGCTTGCAGTCGGCAGACCTGCGGTCGTAAAACGAGAGATAGACCGCCACGAAAAGGAAACGAGGTATGGCAAAGGTTCGCCGTTTACCGCGGAAGAAGAGAGCATACTTTTGGAGTCGGTAAGAAAGTGGAGCAAGATGTCGGAAATCAAGTTTCACTGCATACTGTCCGGGTGGCAATTCAATTTGCTCGATTCAAAACTTATGGCACTCTACAACGCCACGCACGCAATCTCGGAATCGCTAAACGACGAAAACGTCACGGAGGAACAAAAGGAAGAGGGCAAAGATATGCTCTTCCCGTTAAAGGGTGAAAACTTCAAAATGGGAAGCGGCGTGCACGTTGATATGCTCGGTACGGCAAAGATAGGCAAGGACGTGACTATCGGAGACCGAGTTATCTTTGGCGGAAACATAATTCTCGGTGACAACGTCACGATCGGTGACGACGCAAGTTTGTTCGCCTCAGGACACCCTATATACAGCAAGCGCAGAAAGATGATGTTCTCTTGGAGACACGGCGTCGTTCAGATTGGGCAAAACGACTTGATAATCGTCGAATCGGGAGTTAAAATAGGCAAAAACGCGATTATAACCCCGGGTTCTGTCGTTACGACAGACGTGCCTGACGGCGCAATATATGTCAAAAACAAGATAGTTTGAGAGCTTGAGTGAGCAATATTCGCTTCGCAAGTTATATTCGCTTTGCGAGTTATATTCATCTATGATGAGTTATATTCGCCTGCGGCGAGTGATATGCACTTCGTGCGTTATATTCACGGTGAACCGTGAGTTGTGGTCGAATAAAATTTAAGCCTTCCAAGTGGAAGGCTTTTTTGTTGTCCTTAACGTTTTGCTTGCAAAACATATCACGTCGCTTGCGACATATAACGATGCGAAGCATCATATAACTCTCGAAGAGAATATAACTCACCGCAGGTGAATATCACTCGCCGCAGGCGAATTAAACTTGCAAAGCGAATATAACTCTCAAATGCTGTTGTCAACGTCCATAAGCGGTAGGGTGATGTCAAACTCCGTGGCGTATCCGTCTATCGGGTTGTCGGAGAGCGTTATCGTGCCGCCCATAGAGGTGATAATCTTGTGGCAAACGGCAAGACCTAAGCCGGAGCCCTGTTTGTTCCTCGATTTTTCGCCGACGACAAACGGCTCGAAGATGTCCGCTCTTGCGGATTTCGGAATACCTCCGCCGTTGTCGGCAAACTTGATGAGGCAGTTGTTTCCTCTTCTCTTCACGTCCACGAAGAGGGTAGAGCCCGTCTGCGTGTATTTGAAGAAGTTGGACACGATATTGTCGATGACCCTGGTTGTCATTGCGCTGTCGATCGAGGCATACAGTTGCTCTTCCGTGATGTCCGCGTCAAGGTTGTACTTGCGCAGGGTGAACTCGTTGTACAGTTTCGCTATGTGAGAACGAATGAGTTCCGCCACGTCCGTCCTTTGCATATTGTAGACGAAGTCGGGGTGGTCGAGTTTTGAAAACTCATAGAAGGAGTTGATAAGCGAGCCCATTTGCTCGGATTTTGCGACGATGAGGTCGAGGTATCTTTGCTTTTCGGACTCAGCAACGACGCCGTCGCGTATCGCCTTTGAAAAGCCTTGAATGATGGTGATCGGCGTTTTTAGATCGTGGGACAAGCCTGCAAGCATATCCTGCCTACGCTTTTCTATCTCCTGCTTTTCCTGCTCGGAGGCGTTGAGGAGGTTGACCATTTCGTTAAAGCTGTTCGCGAGCTGTTCAAATTCGAGCCTGCCCTTGTAGGCGAGCGGGGAGCGATCCTCTCCGTTTGCGAATTTGCGCATTGCGAGCGATATGGTCGCGAGTGGTTGTTGGAGGTTGCGGTTTATATAGTTGATATACACCGCCATGACGATGCCGTATATGATGAGCGCGACGACCATTGTGATGCCGATGAGGTATTCGAACTGAAATTCTACGTTGTCGTTTGTGTCGAGAAAAACGACGTACCTCGGTTTTCCGTTGTCCGCTACGAAGAAATACTTTGCAAAGACCTGACTGCTATGCTCGGACTGGTAGGACAGCATTTCAAATTCTTCCTTTGAAAACGAGGTCTTGCCATAGCCTATATCGCCTGAAATCCTGTCAAAATTGCCGTCGAGAATGAGGTATAAATTGTGTTGTTTGCCGTCCTCTTCATAGCTTCTCGTGACGACGTACGTTTTGACTCCGTTGTCGTCCTCGAGCGTTTGTGTCGTGATAGTCTCGTTGGAGCCGTATTTTTTGATTAGTTCGAGTTTCTCTCTCGTATAATATCTTGACGTACCCGACGAGGCATACAGCGACGTTCCGTCCGCTTCCACCACTTCAAACCAGCCGTCAACGCCGAAGATGCTGACGGTCGGAATACGCGTATACTCCTCATCACGCAAATATTCGGTAAAATCTTGCAGTTTTGCGGTGGAGAGGTCTATCTTTTCATAGCGGTTGAGCCAGTTGAAGAGAGCAAATATGAGTATGACCGCAAGGAACGTTATGAGCGTAAAACTAATAAAACTGCCGATCAGCAGTCCTTGAAAACTCGGTTTTGTTTCAAACCGAATAATGCGCTTTATCTCGCGCTTACTCGGCTTGTGAACCCGCTTTTTGGGACGAGATTTTGTTTGTTCGTCCGATTTTACAGTTTCAAATTTTGTTTTCACAATCTTCGATTGTCTATATTTTCATTTTTGTTTCAACTCGACCAATACAGGCGTCTCTCAGCCAAAGTTATCACAAATCCTCTATCTTATAGCCTAAGCCGCGAACGGTCTTTATATACTTCGGATTTTTTGCGTCGTCCTCTATCTTGTCGCGGATGTTCGAGATGTGAACCATCATCGTGTTGTCGTCGGAGGCAAGATATTCGCCGTTGACCTCTTCGTATATTTGCATCTTTGTGAAAACCCTGCCCGGGGATTTCATGAGCATGATGAGGATTTTGTATTCGGTTGCCGTGAGTTGAATCGGCTCGCCTCTCTTTTGGAGCGTGAGCAGGTGAGTGTCAAGCACGAGGTCTCCGACGGTGATTTTGCCGTCGTCGTTTTGCGAAGCCTGCGTTTGCGCGGCGAGCGAATATGCCCTACGGAGGTTTGCGTTTATGCGCGCGATGAGTTCAAGCGGGTTGAACGGCTTGACCAGGTAGTCGTCCGCGCCGAGGTTGAGACCTTTTATCTTGTCGCTGTCCATGTGCGCCGCGGACAATATGATGATAGGGATAGAACTCGTCTCTCTTATCTTCTTCGTGAGTTCGTATCCGTTCATTCTCGGCATCATGATGTCCACAAGAGCGAGGTCTACGTGGTGCGACTCGAACACGTCCACCGCTTCCGCGCCGTCCCTTGCCCACAGGACAGAGAAACCCTCTTTTTCTAAATACAACTTGATGAGACCGACAATATCTTCGTCGTCTTCGGCAAGCAAAATCGTTTGTTGCATAATGCACCTCTTTTATTTGAATACATTATATCACACAAAATATATATTAACAATAAAAAGTTTTGCGCGCTCCGCAAGACGGGAATTGAAAAATTTGAAAATAGCAAAAAATACCTTTTTAATATTCAAAATTTATGCTATAATGAACGCATGGAACTGAGAGACTTTTATCAAAAGAGATCCGACAAAAAAGATATGGCTGCTTGCGGCACCTATATCATCGACGCATTGCGCGAGCAAGGGCTGACGTTTTTTGAACTTTGCGAGAAGCTCGCTTTCTCCGCGGAGACGATAAGGTCGACTTTAAACGTCTTTTTGAAGAACGGTGTAGTCAACAATATGACAGGCAGATATATGCTTGAAGACGGCGTCGGCGATTATGTCGTTGTCAGCGGAAACCGTGTATCTAACCGCAAGAAATACAGGTCTGTCGTTCCTGCAAAATGCAATTTGTCTCTCGCCGTCGTCGGCAAAGGGGAGAAACTTCACGAACTCGATATGGTCTTTTGTCCTTTCGACCTCGTGTGGGACGAGGCGGAATTTACGCCCGGTGACGACAATTCTTTGACGGTCGAGGACAACACCCTTCAACCCGACTTCGACAAGGAGAGATTCGCCGGCGAAATTAGGTCGAAAGTCGACAAACTCGCAAGAAAATTCAAGGTGAGCGGAGCGGTAAAAATCAAGAAAGGCGTTCCCGTCGGCGCAGGGCTCGGAGGCTCTACCGCATGCCTCGTCGCGGTGTATTATTGTTTCAAAAAGTACGCGGACGACAACGGCACGAAATATGACGTATCTCCCAAATATCTCACCTCGCTCTCCAGCGATTTCCCCGCAATGATGCTCGCAAGCGCCTGCCGCGTTCAAGGCGTCGGCGAAAAGGTGACGAAGATAGACGAGACGGTAAAAATCATTTTCACCGCATTCAAAGTCGCGGAGGGAGGCTCGGACACGGCGGCTGTCTACAAGCAGTTTGACGCGCAGGACAAAATAAGTTCAAAAAATCCGCCCGCAACGATAGAGCAAGCCCTCAAAAACCCTCGCAACGACCTCTTTGCTCCCGCCTGCACTCTCAACAAAAACATCAAAAAAGTTTACAAAGAGTTGAAGGACGCAAAACCGAATTTTGTCTTGATGACGGGATCGGGGAGTGCGGTTGTATCTCTTGACTACACAATAGTTGAGTAAAACCGCGTGATTTAGCGACTAACTTTGTCAGAGCCCGTTTGTTCGAGGGTCACGTACTACTTGTACGCTCATCTCTCACAAACGGGCTCTTTCGCGTTATTCATCGTTCGAAGCGTAGCAGGTCAAACAACTCACTCCTCTCAAGACGGAACCGACTCCGCAAGGCGCGACGCGTTAAGCCAACAATCCTGTGAATTGTTGGTAGCCAAAGCGAACAAGGCGGATGCCTTTGGCAACGCCGAAGTCGGGGGAGTCCCCGGAGTGCCTCGGTCTGCACTCAGTACGAGCATTTTGGACATACGGTTGGCTTTGCCGTCCAAAATGCGAAGTGGCAAAGAATAGAGGAAA
>ONYW01000058.1 GCA_900322215.1 uncultured Eubacteriales bacterium
GAAGACAACCGTGAAAAAGAGTTTTACAAGGAATACGGCCTCTCCGCTGAGGAGATGCGCTTAAACTTGAAACTCGCGCGCCTGAGAAAACTCAGATATTCAAAATCCGTCGTGAACGACGAGGATGAGGAACACGTCGGACTCATCAAGAACGAAGAGCCTAAGGCGGAGCCTGCTCAACAAGAGACGGTCGAAGAGCCTGTGCAGGAGCCTGAAAAGGTAGAGGAACAACCCGTGGAAGAGCCTGTTCAAGAAGAACCGCAGGAGGAGCCGAAGCAAGAAGAGCCGGCACAGGAAGAACCCGCTCCTGTAGAAGAGCCTGCTCCAGAACCTGAGCCACAACCTGAGCCTGAGCCCGAGCCACAGCCGGAACCGCAACCTGAAGAGACGCCTGCTCCGCTTGTCGAAGAAGCCCCTGCTCCCGAAGAGCCGAAGGAAGAACCGAAAGAGGAACAAAAGGAAGAAAGTCAAGCAGTCCTTACTCCCGAACCTGCAAAAGAGGAACCGAAGGAAGAGGCTCCGCTCCCTGAAGACGACGCCAACAAGGCAGAGGACGCAGGCAAGAAAAAGCAGGGCGTTTCAAAGCCTTCCACAAAGAAAGTCGTCAAGAAAAAACCCGACGATTGGTCAAAATACGAGGGCGATTACGAGGGATACTACTATGATCCCGAAGACGCTTGCTACTACGAAGGCGAGCCGTCTCCCGCTCTTGCCAAAAAACTCGAACAAAAGCGCAAAGAACTCGAAGAGCAAAATGCAAAAGGCGAGAAGAAGGTTGTCATCAAAAAGGTCGCTCCTCCGTTTGCAACGCTCAAAACTCCAAAGCATGAGCGCAAGGCTCCAAAGGCAGTCGAGGGCTTTGACGAGTCCGTTATCTACGGCAAGTACGTCATCGAACACACGGGCGACGAGTATTACTACACGCTTTACGACAGCGGCAACAAGGCACTCTATACAAGCGGAAACTATTCTACGCTCGAATACTGCAAACGCGCTATCACGAGATTCAAGACGCACGTCCTCGTCGGCACCTACACGACCGAGTCCGTGGACGGAAAGTTCAGCTGCGTAATAAAGCGTAAGTCCTACACGCACAGAGCCGATCCTGTCGCAACGTTCGACGAAGCCGAAAATCTCAAAAAGCAAATCAAGAGTTTTGCACAAACGGACATCATTCGCGAACAATAAGATTTTTGCCATCTCTCACGAGGTGGCATTTCTTTTCCCGCG
Organism: uncultured Eubacteriales bacterium; assembly: GCA_900322215.1. Lineage (GTDB taxonomy): Bacteria > Bacillota > Clostridia > Christensenellales > CAG-917 > CAG-475. The sequence goes on from ONYW01000058.1 coordinate 1,231, forward strand.
CGCGGGGTTATTGGTAAAATATTATCAAAATAAATCAATACTTGCCCAATTCGCTTGAAAACGAAATGCGAGTATGATATAATAAAAACTCGGAAAGCATAAGTGGTTTTCCACTTATTATGATTATCTTTTGCAAAAACATAAAGGAGATTTATTATGGCAAAAATTGTTAATGTTCATGGCAGAGAAGTTCTTGATAGCCGCGGAAATCCGACGGTTGAAGTCGAAGTCACTCTCGATTGCGGCGTGAAAGGTCGCGCAATCGTTCCATCCGGCGCATCCACGGGCGAAAGCGAAGCACTCGAGCTTCGTGACGGCGACAAGAAGCGTTATCTTGGCAAAGGCACTCTTAAAGCAGTCAAGAACGTAAACGAAGTTCTCGCTCCTGCAGTCATCGGTCTTGACGCAACAAATCAAGTTCTCGTTGACAATACAATGCTCAAACTTGACGGCACTCCGTTCAAGAAGAATTTGGGCGCAAACGCAATACTCGGCGTATCTCTCGCAGTTGCACACGCGGCGGCAGAGTCCCTCGGTTTGCCACTTTACCGCTATATCGGCGGCACGAACGCAAAGGTTATTCCGACTCCTTGCATGAACGTCATTAACGGTGGTGCTCACGCACAATCCACAGTCGATTTCCAAGAATTCTTCATCATTCCTGCAGGCTTTGACACATATAGAGAAGCACTCCGCGCAGGCGTTGAATGCTTCCATGCACTCAAGAAAGTTGTCAAAGAAAAAGGCTATGAGACAGGCGTCGGCGACGAAGGCGGTTTTGCTCCTTCCTGCCGTGAAGGCAACGAAGAGCCTCTCGCTCTCATCGCGGAAGCAGTCAAGAACGCAGGCTACGAACTCGGCAAGCAAATCTTCCTCGGTATGGACGTCGCTTCTTCCGAATTCTATGAGGGCAACGGCGTTTACAACCTCGTGAAGTCCGGCGAAGGCAAGAAGACAACGGAAGAAATGATTAAGTTTCTTGAGAAACTCGTTTCCGACTATCCGTCCATCATCACGATCGAAGACGGTCTTGCGGAATCCGATTGGGAAGGTTGGGCGGAACTTACTCGCCGTCTCGGCAAGAAGATCCAACTCGTCGGCGACGACCTCTTTGTCACGAATCCGGAATTCGTCAAGAAAGGTATCGTGAACGATACGGCAAACTCCGTTCTCATCAAAGTCAACCAAATCGGTACTCTCACGGAGACTCTCGACGCTATCCGCCTCGCTCAAACAAACGGATACACCTGCATGGTCTCCCACAGATCCGGTGAAACGGAAGACGTCACGATCGCTGACCTCGCAGTTGCAGTCAACGCAGGTCAAATCAAAACAGGTTCCGCATCCCGTACGGATCGTATGGCAAAGTACAACCAACTCCTCCGCATCGAAGAGGAACTTGGCGACGAAGCAGAATACCTCGGACTCAGAGCATTTGCAAACCGCAAGTTCTAATCCAAACAAAAAAAACAAATTTCACACCGCTTCGGCGGTGTGTTTTTTTGTTGAGTGAGGGGTGAGAAAAATCAAAGAAAATCCAGTTGCCATATTTATTAGTATTATGCTATAATTTTCTATATTAAATATAGAGGTATGAATATGCCAAAGCAGAACATTATTGATGAACTCAGAGAGCGCGGACTTGTCAAGCAAGTCGTTTTTGAGGACGACCTCAAAAAGATGTTGGACGAGGGCTCTCAATCTTTCTATATCGGTTTCGATCCGACGGCGGACAGTTTGCACGTCGGTCACTTTATGCAAATGATAGTCGCAAAACGTTTGCAAGACGCGGGACATCGTCCTATCATCCTCATTGGCGGAGGCACGGCGATGGTCGGAGATCCGAGCGGTAGAACGGATATGCGCTCTATGATGACAAAAGAGACGATCGCTCACAACGTCGAGTGCTTCAAAAAGCAAATGGCGCGTTTTGTGAGATTCGAAGGGGAGAACGCGGCGATCCTCGTCAACAACGCGGACTGGTTGCTCGATCTCAACTATATCGACTTCCTGCGCGAAGTAGGCGCAAACTTTTCGGTCAACCGCATGCTCACGGCTGAGTGCTACAAGCAAAGGTTGGAGAAAGGTCTCACTTTCCTTGAATTCAACTATATGCTCATGCAGTCCTACGATTTCCTCGTACTCAACAGGAAGTACGGCTGCGTCTTGGAGTGCGGAGGAGACGATCAATGGTCAAACATCTTGGCTGGCGCAGACCTCATCCGCAGAAAAGAACAGAAGGCGGCTTTTGCAATCACGTTTGACTTGCTCACGACAAGCGAAGGCATCAAGATGGGCAAGACGGCAAAGGGCGCGGTTTGGCTCGATCCGAACAAGACCGCACCGTACGACTTCTTCCAATATTGGAGAAATATCGCGGACGCGGACGTGGAGAAAGTGTTCAGATTTCTCACATTCCTCCCGCTTGACGAGATCGAGGAACTCACAAAGTACAACGATGAGCGCATGAACAAGGCAAAGGAACGCCTTGCCTACGAACTCACAAAGATGGTACACGGTGAGGAAGAGGCTGAAAACGCTCTCAAAAAGGCGCATGCGGCGTTCTCGGGAGACAGCGAAAATATGCCTTCCGCAACGATACCGAGCGGAATGACGAGCGTTGCCGACATCCTTGTCGCAGTTGCCAAAGTCCCGTCAAAGGGTGAAGCAAAGAGACTCATTCAAGGCGGAGGCATAAGTGTGGACGGCGTCAAAGTCACGGACATTATGGCGCAAATCACGGACAGCCAAATCGCCAACGGCTTTACGCTTCAAAAGGGCAAAAAGAATTTCTACAAGGTGACGGTGGAGTGAAAACGATAAGAGTCGTCAGCGGAGAATACATGATTGAAAACGAGATCAAAAGATCTCGTTTTATCGCTACGGCAAAGGGAGAACTCGACCAAGATGGCGCGGAGGCGTTTGTCAAAAGCATAAAAAAGAAATACCCGGACGCCACGCACAACTGCTATGCCTACGTCGCGGACGAACTCGGCAACATAGCAAGGTTTTCGGACGACGGAGAGCCGGGAGGCACCGCAGGACAACCTATTCTCGACGTAATAAAAAAGCAGGGACTCAAAAAGACCGCTATCGTCGTGACGAGATATTTCGGCGGTATAAAACTCGGAGCGGGCGGACTTGTCGGCGCATATTCGGAAGCGGCGTCGGACGTGCTCGGGCTTGCTACGATTCTTGAAAAGAAAGAGTGCAAGAGGGTGGCGGTGAAGTGCGATTATTCCACGTTTTCCGCTGTTGAAAAATATCTTTTCAAGACAGAGTGCAAACCGCTTGGCTTTGACTACGGCGACGAAGTGAGCGGAAAAATCGTCATTCCGCTTGACGGCGTTCAAGCGTTTGCCGCCGCAATAACCGAGATTACGTCAGGGCGAGCGAGCGTTGAAATCCTTGACGGAATCACCTTTGATACAACCGACAAATAATTGCAAAATACGCGGTTTATAATGCAAAACGCGCGTATAAAACGTGAAATGTGTTGAAAAACTGTTATGAGTGAATTTGAACTTAACGAAGAAAGAGCCAAAAAAGCGTACGACGCACTCGTCAAATACCTCGCTATCGCGCCGAGGAGTGAAAAGGAGTGCAAAGAAAAACTCTATGAAAAGGGATACCACAAAGACGAAGTGGAGTACGCCATAGAGAGGGCAAAGAGCCACCGCTATATAAACGACGAAGAATATGTCCGCACCTATATTTTGTTTAGCAAAAACAAGTACGGTGCAAAGAAGATAGAGTACAAACTCACGACCGAAAAGGGCATTGACAAACGCCTTGCATCAAATCTCATCGAAGACCTTCTTCCCGACGAGTATGAATTGCAGGTTGCAAGCGATATGGCAAGTAAGTATATAAAGCAAAAGCATATCTCGGACAGGACGGGCTATCAAAGGGTGTCCGCATTCCTCTATCAGCGCGGTTTTTCTTTCAAAATTATCAACAAAACGCTGGCACCGATTTTCGATGATATTAATTGTGAAGATTTTGAAGATTGATTTTAATCCACAACTGAGCATAAAAAGTGAGTTTTCGCTTGCGCTTCGTGAAGTGTTTGAGTGAGAAATGAGGAATTGTGGGGGGAAATAAAAATTCTATTTTCCACAACTGAACGGTCGCAGACCGTGAGAACTCGCTGAGAGCATTTGTGCTCGAAAATTCACTGAGCGGTTGAAAACCGCGA
>ONYW01000021.1 GCA_900322215.1 uncultured Eubacteriales bacterium
ATTTCGTCCATTTCGCTTATAGACTGACGCGGAGTATCCGTGACGGCAACCGCCTTTGGAATTTCAACGACAGGTTCTTCCGTCTTTTCTTCTACAAACGGTTTTTCGTATGCTTCCGCGACGTACTCCTGTTGTTCTTTTGCAGGTTGCACAGCCTGTTCTTCACCGCTCATTGCACGGTTGAGCGCGCCTTGAAGTCCTACGTTGACTTGCTTTTCAACGGCGGACTCCGCCTTTTGAACGGTCGGATTCACGTCAAAGTCGGAGCGGGTGCGAGTCGGTTTTACAACTTCCTTTTTGACGTTCTCGTCCTGCGCCTTTTCCGCCTCTACGACTGCGTCGCCGTCAGGCGTGTCGTATGCGGTCGATTCAAACTCGGGCTTGACGTACATCTCGCCGAAGCGCTTGACTTGCTCGGCTTTGAGGCTTTGGAATTCCTTTTTGAAATCGAAGGTGTCCGAGGACGTATCGACGGGCTTTGGCTCTTCCTTTTGAACCTCTTGCACGGGTTGCTCAGGCTGGGCGGGAGCGACGTACGCTTCGGGTGCGGAGAGGTTTTCGCGGAGTTTATAGCGCGACAAATACTCCTCTCTATAAGCGTCGGAGGAGGTGTCTATGCCGAGTTTTTGACGGAGTTCGTTGCGTTTTGCCGTCGAAGACTGCGACTGTCTTGAAAAATCGTTGAGCGCACCGCTCGGGTTGGACGCCGTGTTGAAACGACGGAGATTTTGTTGTACTTCCACGTCGTCTCTTGCAAAGAGGACGTTTCTTGCGAGGTTGCGCGGAGAATATATCTCCTCCCCTTGCATAGGCTGAGAGTCTCCTATTCTGCGCTCGTCGTCGATCGCGCCCGTATAGTTCGGATAAAGCGGGCGGTAGCCGTCCGCACCCTTATATTTTTTGTTTCCGTTTTGAAGCGGATCGCCGTCGACGTTCACGACGTACAAGTTTTGACCACTACCCGACGGCTTTGAAAAATCGGTTATCGCGGGGCTTGTCAGCGCCTCGACAGGTCTCGGCTCCTGCTCCGCCACGTACTTGCGGGATTTCTTTTGTCTTTGGAAACGCTTTGTTCTTCCCTGTCTCTCCTCTTTTGACGCAACAGTATAGACGGTGTTGCGCTTAAGCGACGGAAGAATAGCCAAAAAGCCAAGCGCAAAGAACGCCGCGACCGCAATAACGAGCGCGCCGACCGTCGTCACGACTTTCATAAGCGGGAAAGCGACAACGCCGAAGAGCATACCGCCCGCCGTGTTCGTGTTGTCGTAGCAATTCATAAGGTATTCGCCGTATTTTGCTCCGAGAATGTGCGCGCTGGAAGTATAAATGTGGAGAGCAAAGATGGCGAGCAAGAGCATACCGAAATAGATGAGAGCGCGAGAAAGGCGCATCTTCGGTCTAATTCCAAAGATGACGCAAACGCCGATAATGATGCCCATGATAGAATAGGCATAAGAGGCGAGCCCAAAGAACCCGACCAAAAATCCGTATACCATTTTGCCGACGCCGGCGAACGCCCTGACGTCACATAAAAAGCAAAAGAGCGACACGACAACGATGAGTATGCCGAGCGCGATCCTGTTGCCCTTATTTTGTTTTGCTTGCCTTGTGTTGTTCAAAATTATACTTCCTAAATAATTATATATTATTAGCAAATAAAATTATACCATAGAGGCTGAGATATTTCAAGCAAATATTTATCAAATATTTGAAATATGTCGTTCCAAAAATACAAAAAACCGCCCTGTTCGAGCGGTTTTTCAAAAACAAACGTTTAGAACATCGTTTTTGGTGCATAAAGTGTCGTTTTGTGCGATTTACAAATTCATATATGCGTCAAGTACGTTGACTTTCACACCGTCGGAAACGAGTGTTGCGACGACGTTTTTCGTGTTAAAAACACGCTTGGCGACGGAGAGTACGTCGTCTTTCGTTATCTTGTCGATGTCCTCTATCATCTGGTCTATATCGAGCAGTTCGCCCGTCATTATGAGACGTGAACCGAATGCCCTCATGACGGAATAGGTGCTTTCCTGTCCGAGTACGAGCGCGGTTTTGAGTTTTTCTTTGCCCATGGAGAGTTCTTGATCGGTTATACCCTTTTCGAGGAGCAAATCCACCTCTTTTCTTATCGCCTTGACAGCCTTTTCGACGGACTGTTTGTTCGTGGACGTATAGAGCGTATAATAGCCGTTGTTCTTGTAGGTGGACGGATATCCGCCGACGGAATAGCAAAGTCCGAGTTTTTCTCTCACGCTTTGGAAGAGACGAGAGGACATCTCGGAGCAAAACACGTTCGTCAGCAGGTTGACGACGGAAAACCCCTTGTAGGCATACTCGAACGACGGGAACGTGAGAATAACGTGCGCCTGTTCTATCTTCTTGTTTATGCTCTCGAAAGCGGAATGTTCCACCGCCCTTTCCACCGTCGGCACTTCAAACGACCTTCCGTCAAAGCGGTTCTCAAAATACTCTTTTACGAGTGCGACAGCCTGTTCCTCCGTCAAATTTCCGCATATCGAGACAACCGTGTTGTTTGCGACGTACTTCTCTTTGTGGTAGCGCGCAAGATCCTCTCGAGTTAAGCGAGCAAGCGACTCCTTCGTGCCAAGAATGGTCAAGCCGTACGGCGTGCCTTTGAGAGCCTCGCTCCCCGCATGCTCCGCGCAAACGTCAAAGGGATCGTCCTCCGACTCGTCTATCTCCTCATAGACGACCTTTCTCTCGCGCTCCAATTCGTCCTTGTCAAAGGTCGGGTTGAAATACATATCAGAGAGCACGTCCATGCACTTCTCCGCGTTTGAGTCGAGAGATATGGTGTAAAAACACGTGTATGACTTCGAGGTGCTGGCGTTTATGTTTGCGCCGATCTCATCCATCTCGCGCACGATGTCATAGGCACTCCTCGTCTTCGTCCCCTTGAACACCATGTGTTCGATAAAATGCGAAATGCCGTTTTCTTCCGGCTTTTCGACGACTACGCCCGCGCCGACAAACACGCCGACGGCGACGCTTCTCACCGCCTCGTTTGTGTCGAGAACGAGTTTTAATCCGCTTTCAAATTGTATAACTTTTCTCATACGGCAATTATATCATAACCTATGCACTTTTCAACCTGTTTTTGCAAACAAATCCGCAAAACTCCGCATATATTCCGCAAAAAATGTCGTACGTCCCGAGCCTATTCATACAACGCAAAAAAAACTCATACCATGTAGCATGAAAAACTTCAAGCACGCAACGGTTGTCGCAAACGTAGTCATAGTCCTTGTCCTTGCTTCGTCCTTTCTTGTCGCATACTTCGCAGCGAGCAAAAAGGAGACTGTAAGCCTTGCCGCAAACGCCATATATAAAGGCGACGAACACAGCGAAAAAGTCGCCCTCATGTTCAACGTCTACGAGCGTGCGGACAACGTGGAAAAGATTATGCAAATCTTTGAAGACTACAACATGAATTGCACGTTTTTCGTCGGCGGAAGTTGGGTTGCAAAAAATCCGAATACTCTCATAAAACTGCATTCTAACCGCTTTGAAATTGGAAATCACGGGTATCTGCACCGCGACCACGCTCGCCTCTCCTACGACGCCAACGTGCGGGAGATTACGCTCACGGGCAGGCTCGTCACCGAGACGCTCAACAGCCGCGACGACCATAAGGCCGAGCGGAAGCATCGGCACGGCACAAATGAAAGCCTGCGAAGACCTCGGCTATAAGGTCATAATGTGGACGAGAGACACGATAGACTGGCGCGACCACGACGCCGACCTCATCTTCACACGCGCAACCCAAAACCTCACCCCCGGCGAACTCATACTCCTCCACCCCACCGATGCAACGGTTGTGGCGCTACCGCGCATTCTAGATTATTTGAAAGTCGTCGGACTCACCGCGGACGTGGTTTCAAACGTCATCTGACGTTTGAAACAATGATATATTTGCTATCGCAAATGCGAAATATCTTCGATGCGATATAACGCTGTGCGTTGCGATATATTTTGCTCCGCAAAATGTTTCGGAAAAATCCATATAAAAACGGCACTCAATCGAGTGCCGTTTTTCTTAACTTACGTCATTTCGAGTTTGCCAAGAAATCCCCGAAGTAGGAACGTTATTCCGTTTTTGCGATGTCGCCATCCGAGCAATGAACGACATACTCGCCTGTCTCGGAATCCCAATCTGATGCCTTTTCAATTGCTGCCCATTGTTCACACGTTCCTTCATAGTTGATTTCTTCTAGACTTGTGCAATATGCAAACGCATACTCGTCTATTCTTAGCAAGCTGCTAGGAATTGTGATAGATGTTGCATCTTTACTCTTCATAGCATACTTACCGATTTTTGTAATTTCACTCGGCAACATCAATTCCGATTCTTCGCCAACATAGCAAACAAGAATTTTGTCGTCTTCATCCGTATAAACATAAAAACCGTCAACCTTTGACAATTTGCTTTCGTACGGTTCTGTATATACCGCCTTTGCATGTTCCGCTACGCGACCGTTTTCGGTGCTTCCGACTGTTATATCGAGTGCAGACTTGTTGTACACTTCGACGAGATTATAACAACCCCAAAATGCATTTGTATCGATTTTTGTCACACTTTCAGGGATTATTACAGAAGTGATTCGTGTCAAATTAAACGCATTTTTTCTGATTACAGACACGCCTTCAGGAATAACAAGCTCACCCTCAATTTTTTCACCGCCTATATACAATGCTTTTGCTGCTAATACAGGGTAAAAATCTAACATCGAGTATAATTTGTCTATGCTAGAGTTTGTCTCTTCAATAGCACACCACTCTCTTATATTACCATCATAATGAACTTCATCAAGCATCATCTCTGGGAAAAATGCCCATTTACTCATCTGAATGACGCTGTTTGGTATATAAACCTTTTTCAGTTTTGTACACAAGACAAAAGCACCAAATGGTATTTTTCTCACTTCATTCGGTATAACAAGCGTATCTGTGATCGCCTGATTATCAATAATCAAAGTCGGCATATTGGTTAGCAATTCATCACGATAGTTCTCCTGTGATAAATCACCATTTTGCACCAAGGACATCATTTTGTTCATAGATCGATTTGAGGATGTCATTTCTATTTTGCACCAATCAGCAATATCACCAATATAATTGATTTTGCTTAAATTTTGGCACAAATACCCAAAGCTCACAATGTCAAGCTTTTTAATGTGATTTCCAAACGAAATGGTGTTTATAGAATTGTTCTCAATATAGAGAATTGCAGACACGTCTTTTTCTTTTAATTTTGACGGAACCACCAATTCTGCTTTGTCTCCTGTATAATCTACAAGAGCATAAGTGTCATTACTTTGCAGTTCAAATGAAAAATACTTCATGTCTCCGCAGCGAGTACATATGTCATTTTCATCATAATCATGTCCCAAAGCATTAACATAGTCATTGACAACAGTCATCTCACAATGTTCGCATTTATAAATCGTATATCCTTTGTCTGTACATGTAGGGGAAATCGTTTGTACAACTTCAGTAAAAGAATGACCCAAAGCACTGATTTGCTCTCTTTTTTCAAACACTTCTCCACATCTGTCACAATATGAAGCTTTTGTCCACCCTGCACTTGTACAAGTCGGAGCGACTTCTTCAACTGAAACGACATTGTGTCCGGCGGCTTCAACCACTTCACCATAGACATAGCCGCACTCAGAACAAACTTTCTGCTTCAAACCTGGAACTGTACAAGTTGGCAAACACACAAAGAACCAGTCGCTGTACGTATGAACATGAGTCGGCATTTGTTCACTCACCATGCCGCAATCCATTGGCTCTGTATCATTTGAGAGCGTCACGTATAGATGGCCGTCTTTGCCAAGTTCAACCTTTTCAACTGAAACGCCGTCTTTGCCATCTTTACCATTTGCACCATCTTTGCCGTCTATACCGTCTTTTCCGTCTTTACCAGACAACAATTCAACAAATTCATCGAGTGTCCCGGAAAATCCTAAATCTGTAGCATAAGCATATGCCTGTTCAAATGTAAAAACGTCTTTCAAAAAATTGATAGGATTTGATTGTCCATTTGATTCATCGTTCCCCGCACTGCTACACGCGACAAAAGTCAGTGCAAAAACAATAAGCACCAAAGAGCACAACACCAAAATAATCTTCTTTTTCATGTATTTTCTCCTTTATGTTTATATGTCTAATTCTATCACAAATTGAGATATAGGTCAATATCTCAAAATGAGATTTATATAATAGTATTATGAGACTAAAAGAATTACGAGAAGAAAATAACGTTTCTCAAGCGGAAATAGCGGCGTTTTTGAATATAAAACAAAACACCTATTCCCAGTATGAGACAGGAAAGCGCCAACTTCCCATTGACGCGCTTATAAAACTCGCAAAATTCTACAAAGTTACAACCGATTATATACTTGAACTTGAAAACTAAACCAACTCTAAAACATTCAAAACGGCACTCAAACGAGTGCCGTTTTGTTTTAACAGTATGTTCTGCAGGTTCTACCCCCTATTATTTGAAAAAGATGCGTGCCACTAGTTTGCGCCGAAAAAGACAATAGTATCCTTTCGTCTTCCGCGAAGTCTACAAATTGCGTGATTTAGATGAAGAGCGCGAAAAAGCCCGTTTGCGAAGCAGGCGCGTACTTGAGCGTACGTAACTGCCGAACAAACGGGCTTTGACAATGCTATTCGCTAAATCACACGATTTTAGGCTTTGAGTGAAAAAGGTATAAAACTGCGATATATAGATGGATAACATCAAACCACATATCTCCGCAAAGTCTATAAATTGCGTGATTTGGATGAAGAGCGCGAAAAAGCCCGTTCGCGAAGCAGGCGCGTACTTGAGCGTACGTAACTGCCGAACAAACGGGCTTTGACAATGCTATTCGCTAAATCACACGATTTTAGGCTTTGCGGATAACTTCTTTAAGGCGAAGATCCACTCTATGCTTATCGTCGATCTTGATGACCTTGACGAGTACGATATCGCCAACGTTGACTACGTCTGTGACCTTGTCAACACGCTCTTTGGAGAGTTTGGAGATATGAACCATACCGTCTTTGCCGGGTGCGAAGTTGACGCTTGCGCCAAATTGACCTTTTTCGTTTTCCATGATCTTGGTGACGATACCCTCGTATACGTCGCCGACTTCTACGTCGCGGACGATAGTCTCGATGATGGAGCGCGCTTTGTTGATAGCGGCTTGATCGTTGGACGCGACAAAGACTGTGCCGTCGTCGGAGAGGTCGATCTTTACGCCTGTATCTTCGATAATCTTGTTGATGGTCTTGCCGCCCTTGCCGATTACGTCGCCGAGTTTGTCAGGATCGATGGAGAAGGAGACGATCTTCGGAGCCCACTTGCTGAGTTCGTGACGTGGAGCAGGAAGAACCGCGAGCATCTTGTCGAGGATCTCGAGTCTGCCCTTTCTTGCTTGCTCGAGAGCGCGAGTGAGGATTTCTTCGTCGATGCCCTTGATCTTGATATCCATTTGGATAGCCGTGATACCCTCTGCCGTGCCTGCGACCTTAAAGTCCATGTCGCCGAGGAAGTCTTCGAGTCCTTGAATATCCGTAAGGACTGCGACTTTGCCTTCGTCCGGGTTCTTCATAAGTCCCATTGCGATACCTGCGACAGGTGCCTTGATAGGAACGCCTGCGTCCATAAGAGCGAGCGTGCTGCCGCAAACGGACGCTTGTGACGTTGAGCCGTTAGAACTGAGGATGTCGGAGACTGTGCGGATGGCATACGGGAATTCTTCCTCTGACGGAAGAACAGGCTCGAGAGCACGTTCTGCGAGTGCGCCGTGACCGATTTCACGTCTACCCGGGCTCTTGAGTGCTTTCGCTTCGCCTGTGGAATAACCCGGCATGTTGTATTGATGCATATATCTCTTGTAGAAGTCGTCGTCGAGACCTTCGAGTTTTTGAGCCTCGGAGATAGTGCCGAGCGTGCAGGGCGTCATCGCTTGCGTTTGACCGCGAGTAAAGACTGCGCTGCCGTGAACTCTCGGGAGCATACCGACTTCGCACCAAATCGGGCGGATTTCCGTAAGGCTTCTGCCGTCGGGACGTACACCCTTGTCAAGAACTTTCGCTCTGACCTTTTCTTTCTTGAGATAGTAGAGGCTGTCAAGGATAAACTTCGTCTTCTTCGGTTCGTCCGTGAAGTCTTCTGCAAAGTGAGCGAGCACGTCGACGTTCAAAGCGTCTTCTCTCTCTTCTCTTTCATAGCGATCGAATGCCTCGAGGACATAGTCCATCTTCTCGTTTGCATACTCTCTGACCGCTTTGTCGATATTCTCGGGGATATGTTCGAGTTCGATGTCGAGTTTTGGCTTGCCTACTTCCTTTTGAATATCTTCGATGAATGCGACGATCTTCTTGATCTCTTCGTGACCGAAGAGGATTGCGTCGAGCATCTCTTTTTCGGAGATAACGTTTGCGCCTGCTTCAACCATCATGATAGCGTCCTTTGTGCCGGCGAGGTTGAGTGCAAGTTTTGATTTTGCTCTTTGCTCCGCGTCAGGGTTGATGACGTACTCGCCGTCAACGTATCCGACGACAACTGAACCCGTAGGGCCTGCCCATGGGATATCAGAAATGGAGAGTGCGACGGATGAACCGATCATGCCGAGAACTTCCGGTTGGATGTTCGTGTCGACTGAAAGCACCGTTGCGATGACCGTAACGTCGTTGTAGAGTCCCTTCGGGAAAAGCGGACGAATAGGTCTGTCGATAAGGCGGGACGTAAGGATCGCCTTGTCGCTTGCTCTACCCTCTCTCTTCTTGAAGCCTCCCGGGATCTTGCCGATAGCGTACATCTTCTCTTCGTAGTCAACCGACAGCGGGAAGAAGTCCATACCATCGCGAGGCGCTTTGGACATCGTTGCGTTGACCATAACGACAGTGTCGCCGCATCTGACGATGCAAGAACCGTTTGCTTGACCGCAATATGCGCCTGTTTCGACGACAAGTTCTCTGCCGCCTACCATAGTTTTGAAAATTTTTCTTTCCATATTTTCTCCTCTGTGGATTCCGTCATCCACTAATATTTTACGGCTATACGCCGATTATTTACAAAAAAATCGGGTGCGAAAAGCACCCGAGATTTTACTTTCTCAAACCAAGTGATTTGACGATTGCACGGTAGCGTTCGATATCCATGCTTGCGAGGTAGTTGAGAAGACTTCTTCTGTGACCGACCATCATAAGCAAACCTTTACGGCTGTGGTGATCCTTCGGGTGATTCTTGAGGTGCTCTGTAAGCTCGGAAATACGAGCGGTAAGAAGTGCGATTTGAACTTCCGGAGAACCTGTGTCGCCCTCTTTTCTTGCATACTGTGCGATGATTGCTTGCTTTGTTTCTTTATCCATTTTTTTGCCTCCTTCTTTGGATAAGTGATTCGCTCTCAACCAAGTAAGGACTCGGAGTTGTGTTCAAACCTCGTCGAGAGTACCTTGTGTATATTAACACAAAAAAAACTCAAAGTAAACCGATTTTAGACAGTTTTATTATTATTTTATACTAATTTAAGCTATATAAACCTAAATTCTATACCTTTCTTCTCTCAACAGCCGTGCGGGTACACCTAAAATAAAGTTTTCCCATCTCCTTCGTATGGTTCTTCCCACCGCGAATGAACCGAACACAAGTCAAAATGCTTAGTATAAGGAAAACAATATGGTCGCATTTTGACCTTGCTATTCTCTACAAGACTTTATACCCGCTCCGGGAAGACCCGTCGGTGCCCTCAAAAGTATCGTTCTCTCATTATGCCACGCCTCTTTGGGCGAAATAGAACGGAGCCTCGCCGTCGAGGCGTACTATGTATCAGTCGGGACACACTCACGCGGACCTCGCCCTGCGAGGTCGAGTCGCCTCCGACTTCGGTGTTGCCGAGGACATCCACCTCGTTCGCTTTGGCTACCAACAGTTCACTGGACTGTTGGCTTAACGCGTCGCGCCGCTGCGACTCCAATTCCGTCTTCGAAAATATTAGTCGTCCAGCTTCAAAGCTATTGATTCAGTAGATTCTGAATCAATAGCTTTTTTGTGAGACTTGGTCGGATTCCAAAAATCGTGCTGACGCTCGAGCATCATGTCTATATTTTTGACGTATTCGAGGGGTTCTTTGTAGTTTGCGCAACGCTCGATGAGGTTTTTGCGCTTGATCCACTTTTTAGAGATTGCCGCAGCGCCGTTTGCGATTATAGACGTGTCCTCTTCCATGATATCTACGTTGTAGATACACTCCGTCTTCGGCTTTGCATAGCCGACGTTCTCAAGGCTTCCGGAGGTATATTTTTGACGGTACATATAGTACGGATTATAGCCGTTCTCCGTGAGTTTTGCATAGGCGTAGTCCACCATTTGAGAGGCGGTTTCATAGTCCGTATTGTCGTAGTTTTCAAGTTTTAGCGCAGAGCCTTTTTTGAGATACAGCGTATGCACCGTGATGTTTTCGGGCTTCAGCGCGACCGCTATGTCCACCGAGCGTTTGAAGTCCTCGAATGTCTCGTTCGGAAGCATGGCGATAAGGTCCATATTGACGATAAACTTGTCCTTTACGAGCGAATAGGCGGTGTATATCTCCCCGCTCGAATGCTCTCTTCCGATGAGTTTCAGCGTCTTGTCGTTGAAAGTTTGCGGGTTTACGGATATTCTCGTGACGCCGTGTTTTGTCAGCACGTCGACTATCTCTGCGTTTATAGTGTCGGGACGCCCCGCCTCAACAGTAAACTCCTTTCCGCCGAAGTGGCAATGCGACAGCACTTTGTCAAGAAGTTCCGCACCTATACTCGTCGGAGTTCCGCCACCGACGTACACGCTTCTCACCTTGATTTTCTTCTCTTTTATGTATGTCTCCGTTTGTTCGAGTTCGCGAATAAGGCAGTCTACGTATGGCTGAACGAGTTTCTTTTGCCTGTCAAGCGGGAGAGAGACAAACGAGCAATACGCGCATCTCGTCGGGCAGAACGGAATGAAGACAAACACGTCGCAAGCGCGGGAGTTTTTGTTCCTGATCGGCTTTTGCGTGTGTACGATATGCTCTATAAGCCTCACTTTGTCCTCCGACACGTTATAATCCGACAGGAACACTTCCCTCGCGGATTTCCCGTATCTAAGGGGATTTTTTTGGATTTCTTGATAGAGTTTTGTTGGTCTTATGCCTGTCAGACAGCCGTATGGAAGATTGATGTTCGTGAGAAAACTGATAGTCCTGTAAATAGCGATTTTGAGATACCTCTTCTCCACTCGCTTCTTGTCGAGTTCTCCGTCCGCCTTGAACGGAAAGACGTAACTCTTTTTGAAATTTTCAAACTTCTCGGACGTAATATCGACTTTGAATGCGTCGCCGAGATTTGCATAGGAGACGTTTATCGTAAGATCCTCTTCAAGCCTGCTTTCAAAGAGGCGAATGAGTTCTAAAAGGTCGTTCGTGTATTCGTCGTTTGAGATGTTGAAGTGTATCATGTCCCCACCTATCAAAAGTTTTGTTAATCTATTGGTTTATAAGCGTGTTCTTCAATTATCGGATTGTTCAACTTTTCAAAGGCGAGCGTCGTCGGATCGCCGTGCCCCGGAAGAAGCGTATAATTGCCATCCAAGTTGAAAAGTTTGTTGATTATCGAGTTTTTCAGTTCGTCAAAGTTGCCGTCATAGAAGTCCGTCCTGCCGTACGACATAAAGAATATCGTGTCGCCGACGAAGATTTTGTTTTCCACCATCACGCACATACTCCCCTTCGAGTGGCCGGGCGTGTGAATAAACTTCACGTCAAGACCTATGATTTTGAGCGTCTCACCGCCGTTTACCAGTATATCGGGCGTAAACTTTTCCACTATGACGTCCGTGACGATAGACAGGTTTTTCGCGCTGTTTACAGTCTTGTCCGCGTCGAGTTTGTGAATGATGATTTGAGGCTCGACTATCTCGCCGTTTTCCTTTCTCGTGCCCCTACGTTTAAGTTCCGCAACGGCGGCGATATGGTCGAAGTGCCCGTGAGTGAGAATTATCGCGTCGAGTTTCGCCTTTCTGTCCTCAATAAGTTCCCAAATAGCCTCCGCATTTCCGCCCGGATCGACGACAAAACACCTGCGATTGTTCTCCACAACGTAGGTATTGGTCTCTATCGGAGATGTGTACAAGTGAAAGAGGTTCATTATCTGTGTACTGAGATAACTCCATCAATATTTCTTAGTTTGTTAGTAAGTTCTTCGAGGTCGCTCGCGCGCTTGATTTCGACGACGATAGTCATCTCCGCCGTGTGCGTTTTGTCATCGAGCCTTGCGTTGACGCCGACGATTTGAAGTTTTGAGTTTGAAATAACGGTCGTAATCGTTGCAAGAAGTCCGCCCTTGTTCTCGGTGGTGAGAACGATGGTCGCGTTGTAACTTTCGTTTCCGTCCGTATCCCAACTTGCGGGAATGAGGCGTTCGTCCTCCATGCCCTTGACGTTCGGGCAGTCGGTACGGTGAACGGACACACCGCGTCCGCGCGAGATATAGCCGATTATGCTATCCCCCGGGACAGGCGAGCAACATTGCGAAAAGTGTACTGTAAAGTTTGCGTTTCCGTTGATGAGAACACCGCTCTTAGAGCGTTTTCTCGGAGCGGAAGAAACAGCGGGTATCTCCTCGGGTTTGACTTCCTTTTTGAAACTTTCGAGGAGTTTTGTAAGGACTTGTGAAGTGGTGAGTCCGCCAAAGCCGACAGCCGCATACAAATCGTTCTCGCTTGACATGGCGTGACGGCGAAGGAGGTTTTCGATGACGTCGGGCGTAAAGACTTCGGAAAGGTCATAGCCCCTGCGACGCGCCTCGCGTTCGAGCATTTCCTTGCCTCTTGCGATATTCTCTTCCTTGTTCTCCTTTTTGAAGAACGCGCGGATTTTTGAGCGCGCTGAGGCCGTACGAACGAATTTAAGCCAGTCAATACTCGGTCCTTTTGCCGAATTTGACGTCAAAATCTCGACGATATCGCCCGTTGAGAGTTTGGTTGACAGCGGAACTATCTTCTTGTTGACTTTTGCACCGATACACTTGTTGCCGACCGCCGAGTGAATCTTGTAGGCAAGGTCGACGGGAGTTGAATCTACGGGAAGGTCAAAGACGTCGCCCTTTGGCGTAAACACAAAGACTTCGTCCTCGAAGACGTTGATTTTGACAGCGTCCATAAACTCGCGTGCGCCGTCTATGTCCTTTTGAGCGTCCATGACTTCTCTCAGCCATTTGACTTTCACGTCGAGTTCGCTATCCGACCCTGTCGTACCCTCCTTATACTTCCAGTGCGCCGCGACGCCGTACTCCGCGATTTTGTGCATTTCAAACGTGCGGATTTGGATCTCGAACGTCTCGTTGTATGGCGTGACGACGGTCGTATGAAGCGACTGGTAGTTGTTCGCCTTCGGCATCGCTATATAGTCCTTGAATCTGCCCGGCATCGGCTTCCACATAGTGTGGATTTCGCCGAGCATCGTATAGCAGTCTTTGACTGAATCGACGATGATACGCACGGCAAGCAAATCATAGATTTGATCTATGTCCATGTGGAGTTTGTGCATCTTCTTGTAGACGGAATAGAAGTGCTTAGGTCTGCCGTTGACCTCGCCGTGTATACCCATCTCTTTGAGTTTCAAGCGGATTTGGTCGCAAATAGTGTCAAGAAAGCCCTGCCTTTCGCTACGCTTTTTCGCCACGTTCTCCGCGATGTAGTGATACTCGTCGGGGAGCAAATATTTCATTGCAAGGTCTTCGAGTTCGCATTTGAAGAAAGAGATACCGAGGCGTCCCGCAAGCGGTGCGTAGATGTCGAGGGTTTCCTGCGCGATACGCTGTTGTCTGTCCGGCTCTAAAAACTGCAAAGAGCGCATATTGTGAAGTCTGTCCGCAAGTTTTATGATGATGACTCTAAGGTCCTTTGCCATTGCGACGAATATCTTGCGGAAGTTCTCTGCTTGCGCCTCTTCTCTGTTGTGGAATTGGAGTTTTTCAAGTTTTGTAACGCCCTCAACAAGCGAGCAAATTTCCTCGCCGAATTCCGCGGTAAGTTCTTCCGCAGTAATCTCCGTGTCTTCAAGGACGTCGTGCAAAAACGCCGCTATAACCGTGGAACTGTCAAACCCGAAATCGGCAAGAATCTCCACGACGGCGCACGGATGAATAAAATAATCTTCGCCTGAACTTCTCTTTTGTCCGGCGTGCGCGGCTTTGGCAAAATCGTACGCCTTTTTGATTTCGGCGTACTTATCCGGGTAAATTTTTCTGAGTTTTACAAGCAAATCTGCCATATTGCCTCGCGCGATTAGTTTTTTGAACAATTTATTATAACTTATTTATGCTCCACTTTCAAGACTTACGAACAAAAAATCGCTCTAAAAGCACAAAAAAAATTGCTAACAAGCAATTTTTGAACTCATAAACACTAAAATCAAATGACTTGCCGTTTGAATTCAATGCAACGTATTTCTAAACGCCACGGAGTTTTCGAGGTTCACGCTCTTTCTCGAGACTTCGACAAGCCCTCTCTCTCCGATTCGCAATAGTCCCAACTCTTCAAATATCTTGACGGCGGCAAAAAATTCCGTCTCCGTGACGCTCATTCTCGAGGAGACGTAGGCGTAGAACTTGGACATAGACTGCACTCTTTGTTTGGACGCGGAAATCTCATACATATATTTGTACGCAGTCCTTAGAGTTTGCGTGGAGAGTTTGAGCGGAGTAGGAGTTATATCGCCAAAGGCATAGGTCTTCACGCTCTTTGCGATATGCGCCGAGAAGCCGTCGGACAGCGGATGCCCCACCAAAATCGCCTGTTCAAAAAATCCGAATTCAAAGTCCGCCGCAGGTGCGATAACGACTTGGTTTTCAGGATTCAAATGCGGTGAATCGGCAAAAACAAATGGCAAATCTTTTACTTTCTTCGAGAGCCTTGCAAGGTCTTCGAAAGCGGAGTAGGTGTAACACACGATGACGGTTCCGAACGGTTTTTTCAAAAACTCTTCTATGCCCTTTTCGTCTATGTTCTCAACGGCTGTATTCCCCTCAAAGTCAAGGTGATGCAGGTTGTACGTCTTGCACTCTTCGTCCGAGACTTTCAACGCGTTGATTTTGAGCGACTGCACGACGCCCTGCGCGACCGTGTTGTTTTGGAAGGTATTGAGCCCCAAAGACACTTCGAAGTCTGCGCTCTCGATGCGTGGCGCAAGCACGTTTGAATACTTTGAAAAAGCCATCAAATCCATAGCCTTTGTGGTGCATTTCATGTGGTTAGAAAACCCGATTCTGTCAAATTTGAAATTCTTTACGTTGACGACGAAATTCGGTTTTGGATTGCCGTATCCCGTAGGCTCGAGGAGCAAAAGTTCCTTTGCAAAACCGAGGATATCTCCGCCGAGATTGAGTTGCATATCACACTCGGTATCAGGGCAAAAATCCGTGCTCGGAAGGTGTGACAAAGCCTCGTTTGCCGCCCTCTTGAAGTCGTCGAAACTTGCATCCGACATACTCACGCCTGCCGCCTGTGCGTGTCCGCCAAACGCCGTGAAGTATGACGAAAGCGATGAGAAAAGTTCAAATATATTGACGGAGGGAACGCTTCTTGCCGAGCCTTTCAAGTCTTCACCACTCTTTGCAAAAAGCACGGTCGGACGCTTGAATTCGTCGACGAGCCTCGCCGCGGCGATGCCCAAGATTCCCGCCTCCCAGTTGTCGCTCTTCAGGACTATTATATTTGTATTGTTGAAGTCTACGCCCCTCAGCATCTCTTTTGCCTCTGCGACAGCAGTTTCACAGAGTTCTTGACGGAGCGAATTGTCGCGGGCAAGTGCTTCGGAGAGGGTTTTGAGCATAAAATAGTCGGATTCGAGGAAGAGACTCACGACTTTCATTGCGGAACCGAGTCTTCCCGCCGCGTTCATGCGAGGAGCGAGTCGGAACATTATGTTTTGCGAAGTTACGACGTCGTCTCCGAGCATCATTTTTATGCCCTTGCGCGGGTTTGACGAGATTTGTTTGAGACCGAGATATGCGATGATACGGTTGTCCTTTGTGAGAGGCACGACGTCGGCGATGGTCGCGATGGCGCAAATATCGAGATATTTGACAGCCTCCGTCCTGCCTGCCATAGCCTCGACGAGTTTGAGCGCAACGCCCGCGCCGCAAAAGTCATAGTATCCCGTCTTTTGCACCTTCGGATCCACCACAATACAGTCGGGAATTTGCGCCTGCGGTTCGTGGTGGTCGGTGACTATCGTGTCTATACCCTGCGACTTCAAATACTCGACTTCCTGCACGGCGGTTATTCCGCAGTCGACGGTGATGACAAGATTAGGTTTTTTCCTCCTTATTATGCCTTCGAGCGCATCGACGGATATGCCGTAGCCGTCCTTGTTGCGGTTTGGAATAAAGTAGGACGCGTCCACCTTGTCTTTGAGATATAGCATAAGAATCGAGATGGCGCATATACCGTCGCAGTCGTAGTCGCCGTATATAAGCACCTTTTCTTTGCCGTCTATCGCTTTTTTGAGGCGAGCGGCAGCCTCTCTCATCCCCGCTATGTCAAATGGCGACGTAAAGTCGTTTATCGACGGATGCAAAAACTTCACGATGCTCTCTTCGTCCTCAAAACCACGGCTCAAAAGGAGAGCGAAAAAGTCACCGGAAAGTTTTAGTTTCCCGGCAAGTTTTTGTTGCTCTAAAGTGAGTTTGTTTGACGTAGTTTTGAGAATATAGCGCATTATCGTAAAATTTTGCCCTCACAAAAGTGAGGGCAATCATTTGTGTTTATTTTTTCTTTTTGAACTGAGTGTTCTTCTTTGAATACTTATAAACCGCGTTGTTTGCCGGTTTTTGTTTCGGTTTTGCCGCCTGCTGAACAAGATCTACGTCCTTTTCCTTTGCAGGTTTTGCAAGAACTTGTTCTTCGCCTTCGGCGTCCTTCTTGTCGTAGGACACTTCGTTTCTCTTTGCATACTTCTCTTTCGTCTTGTCAAAAGACGCGCTCATTGCCGCCCAAAGCGGAGCCGCAAGGAAGACCGATGAGAAGAAACCTGCCACCAAACCGAGGATGATCGGTACGCAGAATTGTCTGATCGTTTCACCGCCGAGAATTGCGAGGAAGATGACCGTGACCATCGTTGTGAGCGTCGTATAGACCGAACGCGTGAACGTATCGCGGACTGCCATATCGCCGATTCCGTTATAGTCGATGTTCTTTTGACCTTTGAGAGGTTTGATATACTCACGGCAACGGTCGAAGATGATGATCGTGTTGTTGATGGAGTATGCGATGATGGTGATCATTGCGGCGACGTATGAAGTGTTGATTTGAACTCTGCAAATGACTGTGAGAGCAAACATAATCACGACGTCGTGAAGAAGTGCGATGACTGCCGCAAAACCGCTCATGAGAGTAAATCTTATGATGATGTACACGAGGATGAGCGCGACGGAGACTGCGAGTGCGATACCTGCCTTGTTGAGGAGGTCGCTTGCCGCTGTTGCGCCGATGGACTCATAGCGGACGTTGTACGGTCTGTCGGGATAGAGCCCGTCAACCGCGTCTCTTATCTTTGCGTTGAGTTCGTTGATCTCGTCATCGTTGTTTGAAATATTCTTGTATCTGAACTGAATTGCGTTTTGTTCCGGGTTGTTTGCGGTCTGCTTTTGATAGTTGCTGACTTGAACGCCGAAACTCTCGATAGTGTCGGTGATTTTCTTTGCGTGCTCTTCATACTTGGTGTTGACTTCTTCACCGAGCGTAACGGTAAGAATCGTACCACCCTCGAAGTCAATACCGATGCCGACTGCGTCCGTATAACTGCCCTTTCTAACTCCGCCTGCGCCGGTCGCTCCCAAGGAGACGATGACGATGATAGCCACGAGGAGAATGACGAGCGGAACGAACGCCGTAAACTTTGACGCTCTTGATACGCTGAAATTGCTCATAGTTTTGAGGAAGTTTCCTTTGTTCTTTGCCATAGTTTATGCCTCCTCTTCGTTGGCTTCAAGAGCCGGTTCGTTTTGCGGTTCGTCGTCCTCTACGTCAGACGCGTCTTCAAAGCGCTTGAGCGCATAGAAGCCCGGGTGTCTGTTGTTGAGCGGAACGAAGCATTTGAGAATAAGTCTCGTCACGACGAGTGACGTGAACATAGAAAGAATGATACCGATAAAGAGCGTAACTGCAAAGCCGACGACTGTGGAAGAACCGAGCACCCAAAGCACAATAGCACCGATGAGGGTTGTCACGTTTCCGTCGACGATAGCGGCTGTCGAACGCTTGAAACCGCTCTTTATTGCGGACGGAATAGGCTTTGAAGTCTTGCCGTATTCGTCCTTGATTCTTTCAAATATGATGACGTTGCCGTCGACAGCCATACCGATTGAGAGCAAGATACCCGCGATACCCGGGAGTGTGAGTTGCACCCAAGGGAGCACTGCGCAGAACCAAAGCAAGAGCAAGATATACACGCAAAGCGCGAGGTCTGCGGCAAGTCCGAGTCCGCGGTATACAAGAATCATAAAGAGGAAGATAAGTCCTACGCCGATCGCACCTGCGATAAGCGCGATTCTTACGGAATTCTCACCGAGCGTTGCGGAGATGTTTCTGACCTCAGTTTGTCTCAACGTGACGCCAAACGTACCCGATTGGAGTTTTGTCGCATATTCGTAGGCTTGGTCGTATGTGTAGGAACCCGTGATGATAGCCGAACCGTTGGTGATAGCACTGTTGATTCTCGGTTTCATCATAAGTTCGCCGTCAACGTAGATGTATGTTGTCTTTCCGACGTTTTCGGAAGTCGTTGTTGCAAAAGCCTTTGCGCCTGCGTCGTTAAATTTGAGACCGATAGCATAGTTGCCGCTGTCGTCCGTCGTGACGTATGCGGTCTCAAGGTGTTCCCTACCGTTGATGAAAGCGACGTCTTTTGGATTTTCGCTTTGCTCGAGCGTGAAGTAGAGAGATGCAGGTCTGCCGATAAGATCGAGAACGCGTTCGGGATCGTCAACGTCAGGAACTTCAACGCGAATAGTCGTGTTGCCGTTGCTGTTTGTACCTCTTGAAACTGTTGCCTCGGTGTAGCCTTTTGAGACGAGGAGCGACTGCATAGAACTGATAGTGCCGGTGACACGCGTGTCCAAATCGCCGTATTCGTCAGGCAAGACTTCGTAAACTGCGGAAACACCGCCCGACATATCGAGGCCGAGTTTGATAGTCTTTGCATATCCGTTGTAGTCATAAACAGTACCTGCAATCGGGAAAGACACGACTGCAAACACCGCCATCAAAATGATGAACA
Source organism: uncultured Eubacteriales bacterium (assembly GCA_900322215.1). Classification (GTDB taxonomy): domain Bacteria; phylum Bacillota; class Clostridia; order Christensenellales; family CAG-917; genus CAG-475. The sequence goes on from ONYW01000021.1 coordinate 19,317, forward strand.
CCGCCACAATGGATAAGACGATAATTGATTTCTTTTTGTTCACAGGAAGAACCTCCATATAAATAAACATAAATATTATAACTATGCAAAGAAATTTAGTCAACAAAATAAAGTTATTTAAGAAAAGAAAAATAACAATATTAGATAGATTTTTTAATTTTTTGGGTGGATTTTAAGTTTTTATCATAACTCTGCATGAAAAAAATATACTTTACTATGAAAAAAATTGATATGAAACCTGATGTACTTGACGTTTTGAAAGCAGTGCTCGTCGCAACGCTCATATCGCTTGCGCTCGTGCTGATATTTGCAATAATTTTGAAATTCTCATCTTTGCCGTCTTTTGTCATTGTGCCCGTCAATATAGCGATAAAACTCGTCTCTATCTTCGTCGGCTGTCTCATTGGATTCAAGGCAAAGCAAAACGGCATCTTGAAAGGCGCGGTGACGGGACTTGTCTATATGCTCCTCACTTTCTTCATCTTCGCCGCGATGAACGCATTCAAAGACGTAAAATTCAGTTGGATAGACCTTATCACACTCCCGATTGCGGGTGCGCTCTCAGGCATTGTCGCAGTCAATATCCGCGACAAAAAACAACGCGCAAACTGACATTCTAACCTACTCTTTTGCAAAATTACCTCCTAATATTTTGCAACGAAAAAAGCACGACTTTTGTCGTGCTTTTTGTTTGTTTTCAAATTCAAATCTTATTTTTTGAAAGGATCGTCAACAAGATCCGACTTCTCTTCTTTTGCTTCCTCGGAGGACTCTTCGGAGACGACAGGTTCGTCTTGCGGAAGTTCTGCCGCAGGTGCTTCCTCTGCAGGAGCAGGTTCTGCCGCAGGTGCAGGTGCCGCTGCGTTTTCAAGGACGAGACCGACTGCTTGTCTATCGATGACGATGAGCGTCGGGCTGGATTCCGTACCAACGTTGACGATGAGAGTGTTGTCGTTGTTGACTTGTGTGATCTTGCCGACCATTCTGCCGATTGTCATGATCTTTGTGCCAACGACGAGACTGCTCATCATTGTGTCTTGTTGTTTTTTGCGTTTTCTTGAAGAGAATATTGTGTAGACGATCATTGCGACAAAGAGTGCGCCGACGATGCCTATCATAATCCATTGTGTTTTATTGTTGCCTGCAGGGGTGTTTGTTTGAGCCTCTGCTTCTGCAAGAAGGAAAGAAAATAACATAAATTACTCCTTTTGTGCCAAACGGCTATTTATTTCTTTTTCATTATCATACACGAGATTTCAAAATCTCGCAACTTTTTTTGTGCAATTTTATTATTATTAAATGATTATTAAAGGATAAACCTCTTATTCCGTTGATTTTTTGCACTAAATAGCGATTATTTTGTCGCAGGACGATTCAAAACCGTTTGAGCGAAGCGAATAGATGTGCATCGCTACCCTCACATATGTTTTTCAAAACCGCTCAGGTTGGATGAAGAGCAAGGCATTGTGCTTTGGGCTGGCAACCCAGTGTACATAAGCGTACACGGTTGTCAGAACAAAGTGCAATAACACAGCTATTCGCCAAGCTGTGCGGTTTTAACCGATGTACTGAGCCATGAACGACTTGCGGAACTCATCATATCTATCCTCCAAAATCGCCTGACGAATATCAGCCGCAAGGCGCTCTAAGAAGCGGATATTGTGAATGGAAAGCAGTCTTCCGCCCATGATTTCGTCGGATTTTATGAGGTGGCGAATGTATGCTCTCGTGTAGTTCTTGCACGCATAGCAGTCGCAAGTTGAGTCTATCGGCGTGAAGTCCTCGGCATAAGGCGCGTTGCGAATGGTCATAAAGCCCTCTTTCACCATTGCCGAGCCGTTTCTTGCGATACGCGTCGGGAGCACGCAGTCAAACATATCAATGCCACGAGCCACGCCCTCGACAATATAGTCCGCCGTGCCGACGCCCATGAGGTAGTGAGGCTGATCCTTTGGAAGAAGCGGCTGCAAAACGTCGAGCATTTCATACATAGTCTCCGCCGACTCGCCGACGGAGAGTCCGCCGATTGCGATACCGCACTTTGCATAAGGCACAGTCCTCTCCGCACTCTCCCTGCGCAAATCCGGGAAGACGTTGCCCTGCACTATCGGGAAGAGCGTTTGATGCGGTTTCAGTTCAACCTTCGAGCATCTATCGAGCCATTTGAGAGTTCTTTCCATGGCGTCTCTCGCCTTTTCGTGCGTGATGTCGGGAGGTGTGCATTCGTCGAAAGCCATGACTATGTCGCTGCCGAGCGCGCGTTGCACTTCCATTGACTTTTCGGGCGAGAAAAAGTGCTTGCTTCCGTCTATAAAACTGTTAAATTCCGCACCGTCGTCCGTGATTTTGCGGAGTGAGGAGAGCGAAAACACTTGAAAACCTCCGCTGTCCGTAAGGATTGCGCCGTCCCAGTTCATAAACTTGTGCAGTCCGCCTGCGCGCTCGATGAGTTCGTGTCCCGGGCGGAGGTATAAGTGATAGGTGTTGGACAGCAAAATTTGCGCACCTGTCTCATGCACTTCCTCGGGAGACAAGCCCTTCACCGTCGCCTTCGTGCCGACAGGCATAAAACACGGCGTGTCGATGACTCCGTGGTCCGTGTAGAGTTTCCCGACTCTTGCGCCGGTCTTTTTGTCTTCATGAATCAGTTCAAATCTCATATATTACCAAATTTTGTTTATTTTTGTTTTCCACAACTTTGTGCGCCAGCACAAAACTCGCTGAGCACTTATTTTGTTTTACTCTACACAAAATATAGTGCAAAAATTCGCTGAGCGTAAGCGAAAACTAGCGACGGCTATGCCGTCAATTCGCTATCTTAAATTGTGCGTCTGCACAATTTAGAAAAAGAATGAGCTGTCGCCAAACGAGAAAAACCTATACTTCTCTTTCACCGCTTCGTTGTAGATCTCGAGCGTCTTTTCCCTGCCCACAAATGCGGAGACAAGCATGATGAGCGTACTCTCCGGCAAATGGAAGTTGGTGATGAGTCCTTTCACGCACTTAAAGCGGTAGCCGGGGTATATAAAGATATTCGTCTCTCCCTTTTGCGCCCGCACATAGCCGTTTTCGTCCGCGACCGTTTCAAGCGTACGCACGCTCGTGGTACCGACGCAAATGACGCGCCTGCCCTCGCGAATAGCGCGGTTGATTTTCTCCGCGTTCTCTTCGTCTATCTCATAATATTCCGTGTGCATCTCGTGATCCAAGATGTTCTCTTCTTTGACAGGACGGAAAGTGCCGAGCCCGATATGCAGGAGCACGGTTGCAAATTCTACGCCCATGTCCTTGCACTTTTGCATAAGTTCGGGCGTAAAGTGCAACCCTGCGGTCGGAGCGGCGGCAGAGCCGTCCACCTTGCTGTATACGGTTTGGTATCTCTCCTTGTCTTGAAGTTTCTCTTTGATATACGGCGGGAGCGGCATATTGCCGACTCTGTCAAGGATGTCCTCGAACACGCCGTCAAAGTGAAACTCGACAGTCCTTGCGCCGTAGTCGCCGACCTCTGTGACGGTCGCATACAGTTCGTCGCAAATCTCTATCTTCGAGCCTAAGCGCGCCTTTCTTGCGGGCTTCATGATAGTCTCCCAATGCGTATAGTCGACGCGCTTTAAAAGGAGCATTTCAAGCACGCTCTCGTGATTTTCCACATGGCCGTAGATGCGTGCGGGGATGACTCTCGTGTTGTTGATGACAAGCAAATCGCCCTTTTTCAAATACTTCGGAAGATCGAAAAAGTGCGCGTGTTCTATCTTGTCGTTTTGTTTGTCATACACCAAAAACCGAGAACTATCTCTCGGCTCGACAGGTGTTTGTGCAATCAACTCTTCCGGCAAATCATAGTAGAAATCGTGAGTTGAAAGACCTTGTTGTTTTTCCGTTTTGTTGTCCATATCTTATGTTTATAGTTGCAAAATTCACAGATAAACTGTGGATTTTGCAAGCTTCTTTTGAGTTTTAACCTTGGAATGAAGCTACCTTTCTCCTTCGTATGGTTCTTCCCAAAGTGATTACCCCGCAAGCGGGTCCCACCACCTTTGGGACGACCCGTCGCCACCCTCCGAACTATCGTACTCTCATTATGTCACGACTCTTTGGGCGAATAAAACAGAGCCTCGCCGTCGAGTCGTACGATATTACAATTCGGGATGGACTCACGCGGACCTCGCCCTGCGAGGTCGAGTCGCCTCCGACTTCGGTGTTGCCGAGGGCATTCACCTCGTTCGCTTTGGCTACCAACAGTTCACTGGACTGTTGGCTTAACGCGTCGCGCCGCTGCGGCTCCAGTTCCGTCTTCGAAAAATTTATTCGCTATATTTGCGCCCCAGGTGGGCATAAGCATTGGGTGTACACATGCGCCCGCGCGGGGTGCGTGATATAAAGCCGAGTTGGATGAGGAAAGGCTCGACGACATCCTCTATCGTGGACGCCTCTTCCCCCGTTGCCGCCGAGAGTGTGTCAAGACCGACGGGACCTCCGCCGAATTTGTCTATTATGGCTTCAAGCACCGTTCTATCAGTCACGTCAAGACCTATCTCGTCCACGTCAAGAAGTTCAAGCGATTTCTTTGTTATGGCGAGCGTGATGACGTTCGAGCCCTCGTATTGAGCGAAGTCGCGCACACGGCGAAGCAGCCTGTTTGCGATACGCGGGGTCCCGCGACTTCTCTTTGCAAGTTCGAGAGCCGCTTCCGACTCTATCGAAACGCCGAGGATTCCCGCCGAGCGGATTATTATGCGTTTGAGTTCTTCGGGCGAATACATCTCAAGTCTCAGCATCATGCCGAAGCGGTCGCGAAGCGGACTTGAAAGCATACCAGCTCTCGTGGTTGCGCCGATGAGCGTAAAGCGTTTGAGCGGTAGGCGTATGCTCCTTGCCATAGGTCCTTTGCCGGATACGAAGTCGAGCGAATAGTCTTCCATTGCAGGATAGAGAACTTCTTCGATATTGCGGTTGAGACGGTGGATTTCGTCGATAAAGAGAATGTCTCCTCTTTCAAGGTTTGTAAGCAGTGACGCAAGATCCGCCGCTTTCTCGATAGCAGGTCCGCTCGTCACCCTGATTTGCGCGCCGAGTTCGCTTGCAATAACGTGCGCAAGCGTGGTCTTGCCGAGTCCCGGAGGTCCGTACAATAGCACGTGGTCGAGAGCATCTCCCCTGTTCTTTGCGGCGGAGATAAAGACTTCGAGATTTTTCTTTATCTTCTCCTGTCCGACGTACTCGTTCATCGTATGCGGGCGCAAAGTGTTCTCTTGTTCGTCCTCGTCTATCGTGAGCGAACTGACTACCCTTTGTTCGGGATCAAATCCTTCCCCGCCGTTTTCCTTTGTGAATTGTGAACTGATCATATTCGTTTCTCTCTAAAAGATTTTTTGTTGTGATTATTTAAGTTTTTGTAATATCCGTTTTCACATAGTGAAGTATGAAAAACTTTGATATTTGAATGAGTACAACGATAAAAGTTTTCTCTCATTCAAAAACTTCTCAATTTTGATGAGTTGCAAGGAAGTTGCGCACGTGAGCCGCCTAATGTACAAATCGTACATGACGGCTAACACCCGCAAGACTGACAACGCAAATCGCTAAATTGTGAAGTTTTTGAGACAATATGCAATGATATTTTCCGCCCCCGACACATGCTTCGCCGCTTCAGTTGCCCTCTTCACCGCTTCAGTCTTTGCTATGCCGAGGCTTTCAAGGACGGCAACTGCGTCTTGCACGTCTTCTCCGACGAGCGACGTGCCGACGGGCGCGCCCGTATCGTCCATCGTGAGGAGAGTGATGTCGTCGGCAACGTGGTCTTTGAGGCTGACGACCAAGAGTTCCGCCGTCTTTTTGCCAAGGCCTTTAATCTTTGACAAAGTCTTTATATCGCCTGACGCTATCGCCATAGTGAGAGTTTTGAGGTCGTATCCGCTGAGAATTTGCATCGCCATCTTTGGTCCTATACCGCTGACTTCGATGAGGCGGAGGAACAGATTTTTCTCTTCCAAGCGCGAAAAGCCGTACAGGGACATTTCGTCCTCGCGCACGTAGAGATAGGTGTATATCTTTGCGATTTCACCGTATTCCACGTCATAGAGCGTATTGCCGCTCACGCCGATCTCATAACCTATTCCGTTGTTGTCCAAGACAACCGCCGCCGCCGTCTTTGCGACGACCTTGCCTGTAATGTAGTTGTACATATCGTATCCTTTATATAAATGTGTTTATTTTTTATTATTTTCTACGATAACGAAGCAGACTTAGGGTGTTTGCAATTGCTATGTTTTCATACTAAACACAGCATTTAGCACTCGCCCCTACTGCCGTCAAAACCGCTCAGGTTGGATGAGATGCGAGGCGCGACGCGTGAAGCGGACAATCCTGTGAATTGTCCGTAGCCCAAGCGAACGAGGTGGATGCCTGCGGCAACGCCGAAGTCGGGAACGTGCTTTGAATGACCAACCCAATGTACAAAACCGTACATGGTTGGGCAGGCAAAGTGCGATAACAAAGCAGGTCGCCAAGCTGTGCGGTTTTTAGCGTATCTTAAAACCAGTGGACAGGCGACTAGTCTGCGCATGACACAGCGCCACGGCAAGAGCGTCCGCAGCGTCGTCGGGGCGCGGGACCTTTTTGAGACGGAGGAGCGCTTGCACCATGTGTTGCATTTGGATTTTGTCCGCTCCGCCGTAGCCTGTAATCGCCATCTTTATTTGGTTCGGCGTGTATTCATACACCTCGTCGCCGAGATTTTTGACCGCTGTGAGAAGAATGACTCCCCTCGCCTCCGCGACAGGAATACCCGTCGTTATGTTCTTTGAAAAGAATAGTTCCTCGATAGAGATATTCTGTGGCTTGAACGTCTGAATAAGTTCCGTGACACCCTCCTCGAGTTGCGCGAGTCTTTGCGGCAAAGTGAGTTCCTTCGGGGTCGTGACAACTCCGTAGTCTATCACGCTGAAATTGCCGTGAACAGCGCTTATTACACCATACCCCATAGTGGCGAGTCCCGGGTCTATGCCAAGAATAATCATTTGTTTGCTCCTATTTAAAACCTTTCGGTCTTTTGTCTATTTTGTAATGCTGTTTTCGTTGGCGAAGTCAAAGAGATATGCCTTTTTCAAATCCGGCAAAGTACCGACTTCGTCATATTTTGTCGCACAGGCAATTTTTCTTCCACTCTCGGTGACGTTGACAAACTTGTCCCCGAGGCGGAAAGAATACCTCACTTTTTCCTTTCGTGCGCCGTCTATGTCATAATCTTCGCCGTGCCAGCCGACGTACACCTTTGAGCCGACGAAGTCCTCTATCACTCTACCCTCGAAAGCGCTTGCGGGGAGAATATAATCTTGCTCGTCGCCTTTGAAGACAAGCTGCAACTTGTTGTCAGCGCGCTCGAGTCTCGCCTCTTCAAAGGCAAAGAACCCGTCGACAGCCTCTCCCGCCCATACGTTTGCGGGGTGAGAATATATCTCGTCATACCTGCCGATTTGCTTGACCTCGCCATAGTGCAAGACGACCACTCGGTCCGCTATCGCTTTTGCCTCTTCCCTATTTGCCGTGGAGTATATGACACTTGCACCGCGCTTGGCAAAGTCTATGAGTATCGGACGGATTTCACCGAGTATGATCTCCGCCTCATAAGCAGTAAGACCGCTTGTGATATCGTCCACAAACACGGCTTTTGCATCGCGAAGTAAAAGCCTTGCCACGCCGAGGCGTTTTTTGTCAAGGAGTGTGGACTTTTTCACCTTGTCTTTGAGGCATGCGGTGATGCCGAGCCTGTCGGCGGCAAAGTAGACTCTCTCCTCTATCGTCTCCCTGTCATAGCCGCGAATGGCGAGCGGGAAAGCAAGGTTGTAATAAAAGTTTTTGTTTTCAAAGAGCGCGAGGTCATCAAAGAGGACTATGGTATCGTCCGTCTTTTGAGTCATAGGTTTGCCGTCAAGCAACACTTCTCCCTCGCAGTCTTCAACCGCGGACGCGACTTTGACAAAGGTCGTCTTTCCGCTTCCCGTATCACCAAGAACGGCGATAATCTCGCCGTTTGCAATCTCCATATCGAGAGCGTCGATGACTCGCGC
>ONYW01000019.1 GCA_900322215.1 uncultured Eubacteriales bacterium
AGGCTGTCGAGGTCGGTGATATTTTTGAGTTTGCTCGTCGCGTGCGGCAAGAATGCGGCGCGAAGGTCTTCTTTTTCGATACCGATACCGTTGTCGCTCACCTGTATTTTGCGGATTCCGCCCTCTTCTACGCTAATATAGACGTCGGTCGCGCCGGCGTCTATCGCGTTTTCAACAAGTTCTTTCACGACGGACGACGGTCTCTCTACCACTTCGCCTGCCGCCAGCATATTGAAAACTCTCGGTTCTAACAAATTGATCTTTGCCATAGTTCTTCCGCCTTAGTCTTCAGTTAGTTGTTTTTTGAGATCGGCAAGAATAGTGAGCGCCTGCATCGGAGTAAGATTGTCGACGTCGGTCGCCTTTATTTGTTCCTCTATCTTGCTTGCGTGGTTGTCGAAGAGACTCACCTGCTCCGTCTTGTTTTTCTTTGCGGAAGCAAGAAGCATTTCGTTTGTATCCCTGTTTTTTGCGTCCTCTTCGAGGCTCTTCATAATCTGTTTTGCGTGCGCAATAACGGGCTTTGCGACGCCTGCGAGAGACGCCACTTCAACGCCGAAACTTTGCGAAGCGCCTCCCCTTGCTATCTTGTGCAAGAAGATTATCGTGTCATTCATTTGGCTGACAAGCACTCTATAGTTCTTGACGCCTTCGAGGTCCTCGAGTTCGGTAAGTTCATGGAAATGGGTTGCAAATAGCGTCTTTGCCTTGACGTTCTTCGTGATATATTCAAGCACTGCCCAAGCAATAGACAGTCCGTCGAAGGTGGAAGTTCCCCTGCCGATTTCGTCGAGGAGCAGGAGGCTTTTTGACGTGGCGTTGTTGAGAATCGTAGCGACTTCAAGCATCTCGACCATAAACGTACTTTGACCGCCCGAGAGGTCGTCGCTTGCGCCGATACGAGTGAAAATCCTGTCCGTCAAGGCGATTTCCGCCTCTTTTGCCGGGACAAAGCAGCCTATATGCGCCATAAGCGTGATGAGCGCGACTTGCCTCATATACGTACTCTTGCCCGCCATATTCGGACCTGTTATTATCATCGTGCGGTTGTCTTCAGAGTCGAGAAGCGTATCGTTTGGAACGTACGAGCCTTTGTCGATAAGTCCTTCAACGACAGGATGTCTGCCGTCGACTATTCTTATTTGTTTGATTTTTGAATTGATAACAGGCTTGCTATACCCGTTCACAAGCGAGACGCTTGCAAAGGAAAGGAGTGCGTCGAGCGTGCCGAGAGCATAAGCCGTCTTTTGCATTTCGGAAAGATGCTCGGAGCATAGTGCTTTGAGTTCGGAAAAAATCTTTTCTTCGAGTGCCGTAGCGTTTGACTCAGCGGACAAAATTTGCTCTTCTATGTTTTTGAGTTCCTGCGTGATATACCTTTCTCCGCCGACGAGCGTCTGCTTTCTTTCATAGCGGTAAGGCACTTTGTCGACGAATGACTTTGAAACTTCGATATAATAGCCAAAGACTTTGTTAAAGCCGACTTTGAGAGTTCGGATTCCCGTAATTTCTCTCTCTTTTGCCTCCAAATCGGCGAGCCAAACTTTTGCGGTGTTGTTTATGCCTCTCAGGTTGTCGAGAGTCTCGTCATAACCTTTTTTGATATATCCGCCGTTTTTGTAGTTTGCGACGAGTTCTCTATCAATCGCACTCGACAAAGTCATGCACACGTTTTCAAGCGGATAGAGATAGCCGTTGAGAGTCTTGAGAAGTTTTGAATTTACGGTTTTTAGAAGCGACTTGATTTTCGGAACCGCTTCGAGCGTATCGGCGACGGCAAGTAAGTCCTTTGGCGTTGCCGTGCCGTAAGCGAGTCTACCGTTCAAACGCTCTAAGTCTCTCACGCTGTCAAGCGAGTTTACAAGGTTTTCGAGCAAAGATTTTGAAGAACAAAGTTCTTCAACGGCGTCGAGCCTGCGGTTTATGAGATCAGCGTCTTGAAGAGGCTGTTCTATGTATCTCTTTATAGTCCTTGCACCCATTGCACTCTTCGTCTTGTCTAGAACGGAAAGAAGCGAGCCTTGACGTTTGCCGTCTCTCGCTCTCTTCGTGAGTTCGAGATTTCGGCGCGTCGAGTTGTCGAGGATCATAAACGATTTGTCCTGCAAAAAGTCTATTTTTACAAGTTGACCGAGCGCGCGCTTTTGTGTTTGCGCGAGGTATTCGAGCAGTCCTCCGCACGCGGATACAGCGGATGGTTTGTCTTCGAGTTCAAAGACCGACAACGAACTTATGCCAAACGTTGACAAAACTTTCTTCTCCGCCGCGCTCTTTGAATATGCGAAATCCTGATAGCAATGCGGACGGCTCTCGGAAGTTTGGAAAAATGCGACTTTCCCGAATTTCGAAAGGAAATCTTCGTTGCAAATGCACTCACTCGGCGAAATACTGCCGAGTATGTCCGAAAGACGGTCGAGATAGTTGTCGCCGGAAAACTCGTATGCGTTAAATTCGCCCGTAGATATGTCGCTCCATGCCACGCCAAACGAGCCTGCATTGGTGAAAATCGAGCATATATAGTTGGAACTTCTCTCGTCGAGAATCTCCTCTTCCATGACTGTTCCGCTGGATACGACTCTGATGACGTCTCTATCGACCATGCCTTTTGACTCTTTCGGGTCGCTAAGTTGCTCGCAAATTGCGACTCTAAAACCGTTGTCGATGAGTTTTCTTATATAATTGTCGACCGCATGATACGGCACTCCGCACATAGGCGCGCGCTCTTCGAGCCCGCAATCTCTGCCCGTTAGAGTTAGGTCTAGGACTCTCGACGCCGTCACGGCGTCGTCAAAAAACATCTCGTAGAAATCTCCGAGACGGAAAAACAAAAGGCAATCGGGATATTGCGCCTTCATTTTGAAATAGTGCTTCATCATCGGTGACAATTTTGATTCGTCAATAACCATTTTACACCTGCTTTTCTCCGAACAACGAGGCGGATTTTGCCTCGGTGATCTTTATATCGAAAAATTTGCCTATATCGTCGGCGGATCCCGGGAAAGTGACAAGCCTGCCGCTCTCCGTTCTACCGCAAACCATACCCTTGTGCTTGCCCGCTTTGTCCTCGCAAAGCACGCGGTATACACCGCCTATGTAGTCCGTCGAAATCTCTTTCGTAATGCTGTTTTGAAGTTCTATAAGTCTTTCGATTCTCGCCTGCTTGACGGCATAAGGGATTTGCTCCATCTTGGCTGCGGGAGTGCCCTTTCTCGGCGAATATATGAATGTAAACGCGTTTGAATAGCGCACCTCGCGCACAAGCGACATCGTCTCTTCAAAGTCCTCTTCCGTCTCGGTCGGGAAACCTACCATAATGTCAGTCGTTATGCCTATATCCGGCATCGCGCTTCTTAGTTTTGCAATGAGTTCGAGGTAGTGTTCCCTTGTGTAGCGCCTGTTCATGTCTTTAAGCACTTTGTTTGAACCCGCTTGAATAGGAAGATGCAAATTGTGGCAGATATGCCTTGAATTTGCCATAACGGCTATGACGTCGTCGCTGAGGTCCTTTGGATGCGAAGTCATAAAACGCACCCTGAAATCGCCGTCTATTTTGTCGACTTCTCTCAATAGATTTGCAAAATTTACGTTCTCGTCGGCTATATCGTTGCCGTAGGAATTGACGTTTTGACCGAGAAGCGTGACCTCTTTGTATCCGTCCGCAACGCATTTCTTGACTTCGTCAAGAACGCTCGACATATCGCGAGACAGTTCCCTGTCTCTGACGTACGGCACGATGCAATAGGTGCAAAAGTTGTTGCAACCGTAGATGATATTCACCCAGGCGTTTGGAAAACTCGTCCTTGTCTGCGGAGTTTTTTCGTCGATATCAAGGTAGTCGGCAGGCAAAGACCTGTCAAAACAGCGATACTTCTTGTCGCTCTTTTTCTTCTTTTCTTCGCGAGACTTGATGACCTTTTCTATCTCCGTTTTGAGCATCGCGATATTGCGAGTGCCGAGCACTATATCCACGTACGGGTAGCGGTTTTTGATGGTGTCGGCGACTCCCTCTTGTTGAGTCATACAGCCGATGACAGCGATGATAAGATCGGGGTTTTCCTTCTTTTGTGCCTTAACTACACCGATATTGCCAAGCGCACGGCGTTCCGCCGTGTCGCGAATGCAACACGTGTTAAAGACGATGATATCGGCTTTGTCTTCCTCGCCCGCCTGCGTGTATCCGAGCGCTTCAAGGATACCCGCGACTTTCTCGGATTCGTGGACGTTCATTTGACAGCCGTATGTGTTGATTTTGTAAAGTTTTGCCATAGCCTACTCTTATATGCAAGATTGCACACGTGCGTATATGTTTAGTATTAGATTATTATACATAAAAAATGGCGAGAAGACAATAATAATTTTGATGAAAACAAGAAATTCGGAGAAAAATTCTCAAACGAGCAAAAAACCTGCGTCAAAAAAGCGTAAAATTCTTTTAGGAATTTTATTGTCATCGGTCATTTTGCCGATTCTCGCTGTATGCCTGTTCCTCGTCGGATTCTCTATATATTCGTCGAGACAGAGGGTGGATTCCTCTCTATTGCCGACAGCGACTGCCGCCCCTACCTTTTATGACATAAACGGAAACAAACTGTCCTATATAGAGGATGGTTTCTTGACGCAGGACGAGATATGCGACAATTTGAGATTTGCATTCGTCGCAACGGAAGACAAGAGGTTTTATTCGCATAAAGGCTACGATATAGTCCGCATAGGCGGTGCGATTTTGAAGGATATAAAGGCTGGAAAAGCCGTCGAGGGAGCGTCCACAATCACTCAACAACTCGTCAAGAACACGCACCTTACGCACGATAGAACGGTCTCTCGAAAACTAAAAGAAATCGCACTTGCATCGCAACTTGAAAAGGAATATTCAAAGGAAGAAATCCTCTCCATGTATCTTTCGGTCATCTACTTCGGCAACGGCATTTACGGTGCAAAACAAGCGGCGAAATACTACTTCGGAAAGGACGTGAAAGACTTGACAGTCGCGGAGAGCGCGACACTTGCCGCAATAGTCAAAAATCCGTCAAAATACTCGCCAAACAAGAACAAAGACGCCGCTTGTGAAAGGAGAAATCTCATTATCGACCTTATGCGCGAGCAAAACTATATACCTGAAAGCGTTGCAAAATCCGCAAAATCTTCCCCTGTCGTATGCCAAGGGCTGGACGCAAATTCCGCACAAAAAGGACTTAGCGACAAGGACTGTAAACTGTATTTTGACAACGTGATCCAAGAGGTATGCGCCTCGCTCGATATAACGAAATATCAACTTTTCAACGGCGGGTACAAGATATACACGAATTTTGACGGAGAAAGCCAAAAAATCGCCGTAAAACAAATTAACAACTCCGCACTGCACGAAGAAAACACGGATAGAGCGATAATAATCGCGGACAATTCAAGCGGTAGTGTCTTAGCCTACGCGTCAACCCTCGGCTACAACGCAAAAAGGCAGGTCGGCTCGACGATAAAGCCTATTCTTTATTCCGCGGCTATAGACAGACAAATCATAAATCTAATGACTCCGATAAATGATGAGCCTGTGGATTTCGGCGAGTACTCGCCGTCAAACTTCGGAGACAAATACTACGGGCTGACAACCGTCAAAGAAGCGATAAAAAAATCCATGAACTCGGTCGCAGTCAAAACCTGTGACTATCTCGGCATAGACGAATACTTTGACTATGTCAAACGCTTTGGCATAAGCGTCGGCGACGATGACAAAAACTATGCCCTTGCACTTGGCGCGACGACGGACGGAATAAATATGATAGAGCTTGCCTCCGCGTATTCGACGCTTGCTTGCAACGGACAAAAGAAACCGCTGACTTTTGTTAGGTTTGTCACACAAAACGACGAAAAAGTCTTTTCAAACGAAAACAAAACAATTGAGCAAGTCGTCAAGTCTTCAACCGCTCAACAAATCGGCGTTGCACTCAAGGAGACGGTAAAGAGCGGAACTGCAAAATCGCTATCCACGCTTCCCTTTGAAGTCGCGGCAAAGACGGGTACGGTCGAGCGAGGCGACGGACAAAACTCCGACGCCTGGTGCGCAAGTTTTAACAACCGGTACTCGGTTCTCGTTTGGCACGGAAGCGACAGCGGCATGAGAGAAAAAGGCGGTGGATACCCAACGAAACAAGCCAAAGAAGTGTGGCAAAACATTTATGAAAACTCGATGCGTGGAGTGGAAGATACGCAAGACCTTTCATCACGGTTTTTGCCGATAGACGCAAGCGATCTATACCTTTGCGAAGTGGATTTATACTCTACTCTAAAACGTCAAAAGCCTATACTTGCAACAAAAAATGTGCCGTTAGAATACCGATATAAAGAATACTTTGCTCTCGACGATTTACCACTTGCGGAAGGTTCGTATTTTGATGAAATAGGCGAACAAAATTTGACTGCCGAGTATTCGCGTAAAGGAGTCAACATATCGTTTGTCAAAGAATCCGCCTACTCATACGACGTCGTAAGAACCGACCTTTTCGGCAGTCGCGTCATCAAGCATTTTGACAGCGAGACGCTTGATTTAAAAGGCGATTTCAACAATACCTATAAGTCGCAAACTGAAGTCTCATTCACCGACCGACCTATATCTTTCGGACTCCCCGTCACCTACACGCTCGTCGCCTATATAGACGATAACCTTGATATAAAAAACACGTCAACAAAAGTTGTCTTTGTTGACGTGAATTTTAGATAGTATCGAAGTTTTAGATGTGAAATTCAATAATGAATTTGACGTAGACGATCGCACTCACTATGTCGATTAGAGGCGTTAGATAGCCTGAAAAGCCGTCAATACACCTCTATTCCCTCTATTGCCTTTGCTATCAACTCGTCGGCGTTCGGAATGGCTTGTTCGGCACGACGAACGGTGTCGAGTTTCGGCTTTATGGCAGGGTTTTTGGGCAAAAAGATAGTGCAACAATCCTCAAACGGCTCGATAGACGTCTCGAAAGTGCCGATTTTCTTTGCAAGAGTCATCGTCTCCTCTTTGTCAAACGCAATGAGCGGTCTGAAAATCGGAAGAGTCGCCGTGTCTTCCGTAGATGTCATGCTATCCACGGTTTGAGATGCGACTTGACCGAGGCTCTCCCCTGTGATTATCGCTTTACAGTCGTTGTCCGCTGCAACTTTTGATGCAATACGCATCATAAATCTGCGCATAATCGTTATCATATATTCAGCCGGGCAATACTCGTGAATTGCAAGCTGAATATCCGTGAACGGCACGACCATAAGTTTCATATCCGTCGTGTATGCGCTCACGATGTCCCTAAGTTCTACAACCTTTTGTTTTGCGCGCTCGGAAGTATACGGCGGTGACGCAAAGTGAATGGCTGTGAGTTTCATTCCTCTTTTTGCCATCATATATGCCGCAACCGGTGAGTCTATACCGCCCGACAGGAGCAAAAGCCCGCGATTTGAACACCCAACGGGCAGCCCGCCCGCGCCGAGAATGACCTCGCTGTACACAAACGACCAGCCGTTTTCTCTTATATCGACGTAGATTTCGTAGTCAAAGTGTTTCAAATCCACACGAAAAGTCGTATTTGACAGCACGATACCGCCAAAATCCGCGGCAATATCGGCAGAAGTTATCGGAATACGCTTGTCGGCACGCTTGACAGTCACCCTGAATTTAGGATCTTTCAGCGCATTTTCCTCTTCGAGACGTAAAGACAAAGTCTTTATATTCGCTCTAATATCCGCAAAATCTTCCGAATATTTGGTCTCAACCTTGTCCGCAACGGACAATGAATATATACCGAAGACCTTTTTCAGTCTTTCAACTATCTCCTGCTCGTCTTCTTCATCGAAGTTTTCAACGAAAAACCTGCCTTGCGAGCGGTTGAAGGTATGATTCAAATCTTTTAGAGACGTCTTTATGTTGGAAACAAGGAGACTTTCAAAATAACTCTTGTTTTTTCCTTTCAAAAAGATCTCTCCGTACCTAATTATGATAACTCTTGCCATTGTTTGTTCCTTTCTATCTACGATAGTTATTGCGTTAAATTCAAATCAACGAATTTTTAACGCATTGAATCGATTTTTGACAGTGACGTGACAAATCCTGCCTTACGACACACAAATTGTCGAATTGTCTTGCACTATTTGAATATGTAGTGACAAATTTATTTCTAACTATTTATCGCTGTATTACACTCTTTTGTAGTTTTTGAGTGTTTCGTAGTGAGTTTTTATAGAATCGACGACAAAATCAATGTCGTTAACGTCCGAAAACTCGCTTGTCGAAAAGCGGATTATACCGTCTCGATGGCTGTCGTCAAGCCCGAGAAGCGACTTGAATCGCGACTCGTGATGGCTTGAACATGCCGAACCTATGCCGACGAGTATACCGTCGTCCTCTATTGCATGGAGCAACACCTCTCCGCGAATATCCTTGAATGCGACTGTCAAAATGTTCGGAGCGGAAGTGTTTTCAGGCGTAATCACGACCAAATCATCAATATTTTCTTTGAGTTTTTGAATTAAGTTCTCTCTAAAAAGGAGTTTTTTAGAGTAGTTTTGTTCAAATTTCTCTTCATTAAGTTTTACAGCGAGTTCAAATCCGAGAATTGACGGAAGGTTCTCCGTGCCTGCCCTGAAGCCTTTCTCTTGTCCTCCTCCGAAGATAAGTGGCTTTATCGGAGTGCCTTTCTTCACATACAGTGCGCCTATTCCCTTCGGTCCGTGAATCTTGTGTGCGGAGATCGTATATAGGTCGACGTCGAGCGCGCGAAGATTGACTTTAATTTTGCCGAAGGCTTGCACGCCGTCGCTATGAAAAACCGCATTCGGAGCGAGTTTTCTTGTGAGTTTTACAAGACGCGCAATATCGTTCACCGCACCCGTTTCGTTACTGACATGCATAATCGACACAAGCGATACGCTTTCGTCAAGCAAATTTTTGAACTCTTCCACGTTTATAGAGCCGTCGGTATTTATAGGAGCAAACACCACGTTGTAACCTTGGTTTTTGAGTTCGTTTGCGCTGTTGATTATTGCATCGTGTTCTCCGAGACCGACAATTATTTTGCTGTTTTTTGCCTTTCTTGTGCAAAACAGCGCGGTGTTGTCCGCTTCGCTTCCGCCCGACATGAAATACAATTCTCCGTCAGGCGCATGGAGCGCGCTCTTTATCGTAGATCTTGCGTTCTTGAGTTTCATTGCGGAGTCAACCGACGGTTTGTACAGCGCTGAAGGATTGAAATACCCCTCTACACTCTCCTTTTTTACCAGTTCGGCGACTTCTTCATAACACTTTGTCGTCGCCGCGTTGTCAAGGTAGATAAGTTTTTCCATCAGTACGTTTCTCCTGTGTTCTCTACAAATTTATCTGCAAAACTCTCTTTTAGCAAAGCGAGCATATATTCGTCTGGGCAAAACAAGAGTCTTTTGTGCTTTTCGACTTCAAAATCCATGTCGTACTCGGAATATACGACCGCATACACCGATTTTTCCGATGAATTTTCGCAACAAACGAGGTCGACAGCGTCTACAACGTCGGAAAAAAGTTCTATTCTCTCGATATTTTCAAGGCTTATGCACGCTTTTCTCTTCGTGTTGTGAGCGTTGTTCTTTTTGGATATTACGAGATTCTTTGGCGATACGCTGTAGATAAACTCGCACGGCGCGCTTTCAAATAGTTGCACAAGCAAAAATCCGATGACCACAAACACGCCGAAACCTATAAAAAACAGGTGGTTTTTGAGTATTGCGACAATCAAAAACACGAGCGACAGCATCATGCACAAAATCCCGACAATGAGTTTTGCCTTGTCGCTGTTTTGAGTCCTTACTTCAACCGTTTGCGTGTATTGTTCAGTCATTTGTCACTTTACTTTGTAATAGTCGTCCTTTTTGACCTTTACAGAGAGTTTTCCAAAGGCGACTTGAGCCTCGCCTCTGCCGTTCATGCTCACGAGTTTGCCCTTCTTCGCCAAAGATTTAACCCACACGTTGTCGCCGATATTAAGCGGCGTATCGTCGGGTGTGTCCTCTACGACTGCCTCTTTGTCGTATTCGGCGGACATATTTTCAAGTTTTTTCTTGATCTTACGCGCCTCGAAGAGGTCTTTTTCTTCAATAACGGGCTTATTCAAAATCTCCTTGATTTCTTCGATGAGATCCGTCGCCTCGTCAACGCTATCTTGAATGAGATGTTTTGTCTCCTTTCTTATGCTTTCATCGAGTTTTTCTCGCTTTTGCTCTACAAGTTTTCTCTCGTTTTCTGCATTTTGCAGTTCTTTTGCCGCCTTTTCTCTGTCTTTTGACGCTTCGTTTACAAGTTCAGCCGCTTTCATACGCGTCTCTTCAGCGGCGGAAAGCACGTTGTCGAATTGGCGTTTTTCAGCGGATATCTTGCTCTTCGCGTTGTCTATTATCTTTTCACTCAGCCCGAGTTTCTTTGCAATAGCGAGCGCATTGGAACTGCCGATAGCACCCATAACGAGTTTGAATGTCGGAGAGAATGTCTCCGAGTTGAATTCCATAGATGCCGCTACGACATTCGGTGTGACGAGCGCAAATTCTTTCAGGTCGTTAAAGTGAGACGTAATAAACGCTTTGCAACCGACCGAGAGCAAGTGTTCGGCAATAGCGACGGCAAGCGCCGCGCCCTCGCCCGGATCCGTTCCCGCGCCGAGTTCGTCAAACAGGACGAGAGATTTGTCCGTGATGATATTCAAAATCCCTATTGTATTTTTTATATGCGCCGAGAACGTCGAAAGGCTTTGTTCGATGCTTTGTTCGTCGCCTATATCGCTGTACACTCCGTCAAAGACGGAGAGATTTGCATATTTTGCAGGCACGAACATACCGCTCATTGCCATAATCGTAAAGAGCCCGACGAGTTTCAGCGTTACGGTCTTTCCGCCCGTGTTCGGTCCAGTGATAAGCAGCATTTGCTCGTTCTTTTTGAGTTCGAGCGTGACGGGAACGACCTTGTTTTTGTCAATAAGCGGATGGCGCGCAGCCCTAAGTTGAATTGCGCCCTTGTCGTTGAGTTCGGGCATAACGGAGCGATATTCGCGCGCAAGTTGCGCTTTTGCAAATATGAGATCGAGTGCGGTCGTAGTCTGATAGCTCGCCTTGATTTCCTCCGCACAAACCCTGATAGACGCCGAAAATTTGCGAAGTATCTTCTCTATCTCCGCCTGCTCGTTGGCGAGTTCTATACGAAGTTCGTTGTTCATTTCGACTATCGCCATCGGCTCTACAAACAGCGTAGACCCCGACGCCGACTGGTCGTGCACAAGTCCCGCGATACTGCCCTTGAAAGAACTCTTTACGGGAATAACGTACCTGTCTCCGCGCATTGTGACAACCGAGTCTTGCAGGACTTTTGAATACTGCGGAGACGAAATAAAGGACTGAAGTTTTGTGCGAACGTTGTCGTTTATTTTGCGGATGCGCACGCGTATGGCGCGCAGTTCGGGCGTTGCGCCGTCGGCAACTTCCGTCTCGGACAAAAACGACTCGTAGATATACTTTTCAAGCGGTTCGTTTTCGTAGAGGTTCTCAGCCATTTCCGTGATTATCGGACACTCCTTTGCCTTTTGCAAAGTCACTTTGAGCCTGCGAGACACTCGAAGCGCTCGCCCGACCTTCATAATGTCGGGAATTGCAAGCACCGAGCCTTTTTCCGCTTTTACAAGAGTCTTGCTTATCTCGTCAACAGCAAAAGACGGACTGAGGGAATACTCAAAGAGTATTCGGTCCGCTTCTTCGGTTTCCGCGAGCGCATGACGCGCGTCCTCGATATTTTCAAACGGTCTAAGCCCTCTTGCAAGTTCTTTCCCGCCCTCCGCCTGCGCAAATCCGGCAAGCATTTCGAGAATCTTCGGATATTCGAGAGTTGTCAAACTTTTATCGTCAAACATTGTTCTTTGTGGCTATTGTTTTTCGCATTGTGTTTTTCACTTTGCGGTTGTCTTTTTGTGATTTATCTTATTTTTGCTCCGACTTTGCGCTTTAATGCGGACAAAATCTTTGCCATTTCCGCCGCGATTTCCTCGTCGGTCAAAGTCCTGTCAAGGCAAGCGAAAGAAAAACTAAGTGCAACGCTCTTTTTGCCCTTGCCTATTTGCTCGCTCTTGTAGGTGTCAAAGACTTTCATTCCTGTCAAAAACTTTATCTTTGCGCCTTTAACTGCCGAAAGCAAATCGCCTGCGAGATACTTGTCGTCAACGACGACCGCGAGGTCTCTGTCCACCGTCGGGAATTTGGAGAAAGGCTCGACCTTCTTCTTCGTTTCAAATTCCTTTTCGTCATATAGCGCGTCAAGGTTGATTTCCGCAACGTAAACCCTAAAGTTGTCTATACCGTACGTCTCTTGAACGTCAGGGTGAATTTCGCCGACAAATCCTATGGATTTGCCACCGACAAGCACTTCGGCACTCCTGCCCGGGTGCAAGAACGGACGCGAGGAACGAACGTACTCGGCGTCTTTGCCGAGCGCTCTCAAAAGTTCCTCTACGGCGTGTTTTACCGTGAAGAAATCGACGCCATCTCCGTACATTCCGACCGACAAAGTTTCGACCTCGTTTGGAAGTTCTTCAAGCGGCAATGACTTCGGAATGTACGTCTTTGCAACCTCGAAGAGTTTTGCACCTTTGACGAAGTGTGTCTTGTTGTACGCAAGCGTCTCGAGCATACTGTGGGTAAGCGTCGTGCGCATGACGCTGAGCGCTTCTCCGAGCGGATTTACAATTGTGACGGTCTTGCGAAGTTCGTCGTCTTCAGCAAGATTCAAATCGTCGGCAAATTTCGGCGTAACAAACGAATACGTCACCGCCTCGTCAAGTCCGCATGCCACCATAACGTTTTTGACCTTGTCGACAAACTTGATCTTGGACGGCTTGCTTCCCTCCGTGAGCGCAGAGTATTCAAAGAGCGTCGGCTTTATGTGGTTGTAGCCGTAGACTCTTATAAACTCTTCCGCAATGTCGTTGACTCCGACGATGTCGTCGCGGTCTTCTCCGATGACGGCAGTCAAAGTCTTGCCGTTATCTTTCACGGCGATGCCGAGCTTGTTGAGAATTTCGATAAGTCTTGCCTTTGGCACTTTGCAGCCCAAAATTTCGGATATTTTGCGGGTTGTAAACTCTATCTCGCGCGTCTTGTCATAGTCGACCTTCACGTCGATTATGCCGTCTTGAACGTCGCCGCTGCCAGTCTCGCAAATGAGAGTCAGCGCGCGCTTTAATCCAAGTTCTTGCGAGCCAAAGTCTATGCCCTTTTCAAATCTTGCCGAACTATCCGAGCGCAGGTTGAGAGCGCGGGACGTGCGACGCACGTTGTCTCTTGCAAACTTTGCGGATTCAAAAATTATCGCTTGCGTATCGCTCTTTATACCGCTGTTTAGTCCGCCCATAATACCTGCTACGGCACAAGGCTTTGTTTCGTCGCAGATGACGAGCATATCGCTCTTCAAGCGGTTTTCTTTGCCGTCAAGCGAGACGATGACTTCGCCTTCTTGCGCGTTTCTCACGACTATCTTGTTCCCGCCGAGTTCGCGCTTGTCAAAAGCGTGCATCGGTTGACCGATTTCCGTAAGGACGTAGTTCGTAATATCTACGATATTATTGATCGGGCGGATGCCGACCGCAATAAGCCTCGATTTAATCTTTTGTGAAGACGGGAAAATCTTGACGTTTTTGACGCTTGCCGCCATATATCTCGGGCAAAGCGCTTGATTTTTCACTTCCACAGCCACGTCGTCCTGCACGTTTCCGCCGACGACGTTATATTTGATTTCAGGCTCTCTACATTCGGTGTTAAGTGCCACGGCGACCTCTTTTGCAAGTTTGTAGATACTGTTGCAGTCAGGTCGGTTTGCCGTAATTGAGACGTCCAAAATCACGTCGTCATAGCCGAGTGCGACGAGTGCGTTCTCACCAAGCGGAGTGCCGTCTTTGAAGCGGACGATGTCTTTTGCGTCCTGTCCCTCGACTGCGTCAACAGAAACGCCGAGTTCTTCAAGACCGCAGAGCATACCCTCGCTCTTGACGCCGCGAAGTTCACCGCTCTTTATCTCCAGTCCGTTTGCAAGATGCGCGCCGTCCAAAGAGAGCGCAACCACTTCTCCGCCGACAACGGGAACGTTTGTGACGACTTGAAGAGTCTTTTCACCGATGTCTATTTGCGTAACGCGAAGTCTGTCGGCATTCGGGTGTTTTTCAACGTGAACGATCTTGCCAACCACGACTTTTGACACTTGTTTCGATTGATATATGATGTCTTCAACTTCAAATCCTATTGCAACGAGTTTTTTTGCAAGAACTTCGGGAGTGACGTTTATGTCTACGTAATCTTTAAGCCAGGAAATTGGTGCTAACATGATTTGTCCTCCTTAGTTGAATTGTTTGAGAAAACGTACGTCGTTTTCATAGAGCATTTTTATGTTTGGAATACCGTACTTTATCATTGCAATACGGTCGATGCCGAAACCGAATGCAAAACCCGAATACTCTTTGCTGTCAATACCGCACATATCGAGGACGGCGGGATTTACTATGCCTGCGCCGAGAATTTCAACCCAGCCCGTGCCTTTGCACACCCTGCAACCTTTGCCGTGGCACATAGAACACGTGACGTCCACCTCGACCGACGGCTCCGTAAACGGAAAATACGACGGACGGAGACGAACTTTCGTATCCTTTGAAAACACCTTTTGAGCGAAGGTTTGGAGACAGCCTTGAAGGTCGCCCATCGTGATATGTTTATCGACTGCCAAGCCCTCGAATTGATTGAAAATCGGGCTGTGCGAGGCGTCGTCGTCGCTTCTGTACACCTTGCCGGGGCATACGACGCGAATCGGCGGCTGAGTGGTCGTCATAACGCGCGCTTGCACGGCGGACGTTTGCGTACGAAGAACCGTGTTCTCGTTTATATAGAAAGTATCTTGCATATCCCTTGCCGGGTGATCTTTCGGAACGTTAAGAAGTTGGAAATTGAAGACGTCCGACTCGATTTCCGGTCCTTCGACAACCGAAAAGCCCATGCCTGCAAAGATGTCGATGAGTTCATTTTTGACCAAGGTCAAAGGATGAAGCGTCCCCATCTCGTTTCCGTTTGACGGGAGAGTCACGTCGATCTCTTCCGCTTTGAGACGCGCGTTCTTTTCGACTTCCGCAAGATATTCCGTCTTTTTCGTCAATGCGTCTTCGACGGCAAAGCGAACTTCGTTGACGAGTTTGCCGACCACAGGTCTTTCCTCCTTCGGAACGCCCGCCATATCTCTCATAAGAGCGGAAATCGCGCCCGATTTGCCGAGGTACTTCACTCTCACGTCATTGAGTTCCGCAGTTGTCGTCGCGGACTCGATGAGAGACAAAGCCTCGTTTTTGATACTATCCATTTTCTCTTTCATAGAAAACACTCCAAAAGCCGTATGTGCACGCGCACACGGGCGAAATTCTAAAATATGATAACAACAATATGAGGAATAGTCAAACAAAACTCGGCAAATCGCAAGATTTTGTCAAAATATCGGCGAAAAACTTTAAATTTCAAGAAATTTAACTCAACTTATTCCTACTTTTCAATTGATTGGCTCAATCGCGTTCACGGCATTCATCATGGTATTTCCAAAGCGTTATTTGTCTTCTATTATACAGGTCACGTCAAGCGGTTTGTCGGAGAGTACGATATTTGAAGTTCCCGTAAGTTTCGTTTGCCCAAGATACAAAGCCCGCTCCTCTCCTCGCTTTATATGAACTTTGTGTTCGGTGCCTTTATGCGAGATACAAAGGTCGGCTTTCTTTATAAAAGTCGGGAGCGACGGAGAAATCTTCAACCTGTCATTTTTTGTGGTAATTCCAAAATTAACGTTTGAATATTTGATTAATTTTTCAAAACTATTCTCTATTTTGCCATTATTTAGAGTAGATTGCTTGTCGTTTTGCTTGTTTCTACCGCCAAAAATCAAATTCATAAGTATGTCGGACGACAGCCCCGCCCCGAGCGTCGAGATGTCCTTTCCACACAAAACGGTAGCCGACCTTTTGCCGAATAGGCTCGTCCTGAGAATTTTAATATGACCGAAATTTGCGGATTTTAGATAGTTGTCAACGCGTATCGCAAACAAATACTCGTCAATATTCTCCCTGTCGCTAAGTTCTTGCACGAGAGATAAAAAGTTACGTTTTGCAATTTCGCTCGCATTGAGAAAAGCGTCGTATCTCGAAAAGATTTGCATCGGAGCGTAAAATCTTTCAAAATCTACCCTGTCAAGCGTATCGCAGGCGGAAAAAATCTTTGCTAGTTCATTTTTTGCTTTTGTCAAAAATTCTTCTCTTGTGTCATTGCATATTGCGGAATCGAAGTTTGCATTGTCGGCGCAAAACGACAGGAATAATTTGTTGTCTTTGAGCGCCCTATAGTTTTTGTCAAGCGACAAAGACGCCGGATCCTTTTTGTATTTGTCGGCAATGCGTTTCATTTTTGACAAAATTTCCATATTTTGCAAGACAACAGCCACTCTTTTTAGAAAAACATAACGGATTGCGTCTTTTGCCGCCGAGATTTCAGCGTAGGACAATGTCCTGAATGCGTTTTGAACGTTAAACGCAGCGGCAATTCTTTCGGTATCGAGCGGATTTTGTGAACTTTGGACGCAAAATTCGACTATTTTCACTATTCTCGGTATCCCGTAAGTTGTCGGAAGCGGCGAAAGAGCCTCAAAACTCTTTGCAAGCAATTGTTTTATTTCAGGCTTATATCGTAGTATCTCGTCGAAAATGCCTCTATATCTCTTTGAGGCAAGGCGTCTTAATACCCTGCGAATTTGCGATTTATAATATGTTTCGTTGAGCCTCGCAGTTTCGCTCTTCGGAAGCGGTAAAGATTTCACAAACGCCGAATAGTCAGCCTCGAATTTGTTAAAATCGGGTATTTTGAGAGCGTATTCTTCTCTTATCTTCGGCTTAAACGCTATAAGCAACACCAAAGACAGCGCGACTACAAACACTAAAATTGCATAAATCATGCCATAATTTTTCCCAAAAGAATAAAATATAATCTAAAACTTAAAAATTAACTTGTTTTTGCACCTTTAGACCAATTGATTTGCTTGTATCGAAGCGTCGTCAAAGAGGCAAAAAAGAAGACGAAAAGTTCATGTGCTCTTCGTCTTCACGTGCGAGATAGTCTGTAAGCCGAGTTCTGTATTTGACGGCCATCTATCTAGACCGTACATTTCTGCACGGTTCAAGCGAATGGGAGGCTTGCGGGCCACTTTTTTTTGCCTCCGTTCTTGCATCGAGTGGGGTTTACACCGCGCCTTGTCGCCAATTTGCGTGTGAGCTCTTACCTCACATTTCCAACCTTACCTTTGCAGGCGGTAATTTTCTGTTGCACTATCCTTGAAGTCACCTTCACCGGGAGTTACCCGGCACCCTTGCCCTGTGATGCTCGGACTTTCCTCAATATTTCATGCGACCGTCTGGCTAACTCGCGGAGATAATATACCACACGAGAAAGATTTTTTCAAGCAAAAACGCAGTAGATTTTCCACTGCGTTTTCAAATCGTCAAAATATTATGCCAAACTATATGCTATTTTGAGATACTCGCCTTGTACCTGTCCGCCCAAGCGCGCATTTCTTTTGCGTGCGGAATGGCATACGCCGAATAACTGTCCCCGCCGATGAGGCGCGCAAGTTCTTCCGTATCGTCGTTAAGGAGCGTGATATGCGTGAGAGTCTTGCCGTTCTCCGTAGATTTTGCAATGAGATAGTGGTTGTCCGCCATTGCGGCAAGGCTTGGCATGTGCGTGACCGCGATGACTTGTCTGCCACGCGAAATATTGCACATTTTTTCGGACACGACAGCGGAAATATTGCCGGAAATTCCGGTATCTATCTCATCGAAAACCATTGTTCCGATGCCGTCGATTTTTGCGACGATGTTCTTTAGTGCAAGCATAAATCTTGACATTTCACCGCCGGAAATGATTTTTGCGAGCGGTTTTAGCGGTTCTCCGACGTTTGGAGAGATCAAAAACTCAACCTCGTCCCCGCCGTTTGACGATATCTTGTCCGCCTCGTCAGTTGACACGATTTGCACTTCAAAAGTAGATCCGCCCATACCGAGATCGCTGAGTTCTTTGAGTATGGATTTTTCAAAGTCTTTTGCCGTTTCCTTGCGGAGTTTTGAAAGTTTGTCGGCGGATATAACGAGTTCTTCCGAAGCGAGTTTTATGTTCTTCTCAAGTTTTGCCACGATCTCGTCAGCGTTTGATAGCGTATCGTACTCCTCTTTCGCATTTTGCAAAAATCTCGTGAGAGACTCGTACGTTCCGCCGTATTTTCTCGTCACGGTACGAACAAGTTCGAGACGTTCTTCAAGTTGATCGGCGGATTTTGCGTCAAAGCCCAACCGTTCAAGTTTTGCGTCGAGCGTTTCGCTGATGTCCTCGATCTCTACCTTTGCGGAAAGTAGCCTTTCTTGAAGCGCAGGGATTTCCTCGTCAAACGCGGCGATAGAATTGAGATTTGCGGAAGCGTTTTTGAGCGACGCGGAAATGCTTGACGAATCATACCCGTCAAGCATAGATTTTGCGGTCTCTAAGGCTGTCAAAATCTTCTCCATATTGCGTATGCGCTTGCGCCCGAGAAGGAGTTCTTCTTCCTCGCCCTCTTTGATATCCGCTTTTTCTATCTCTGCAATTTGATATTCGAGAATATCAAGTCGCCTTGCGCGCTCGTCGCCGTTGCCGTATTTTGAAAGTTCGCTCTTAAGCCCCGTGTATTTGTCGTAGGCGACCTTGACGCGCTCTTTTGCGGTCTCTATCTTTGCCTCGCCTATACTGTCGAGAAGTCCCAAGTGATTCTTCGGATTCAAGAGAGATTGATGCTCGTGTTGACCGTGAATGTCAACGAGAAGTTCGGTTAGTCCTCTAAGGATCGAGAGATTTGTAAGTCGTCCGTTGATTCGGCACTCGTTTTTGCCGTCCGTGGACATTTTGCGACGGATGATAAGGACGTCTTCGACGTCAATTCCCATCTCGTCCAAATACTCGGTTATCGCGGGCGTGAGATAGTCCTCGAACATAGCCTGCACGACGGCAAATTCGGTACCGTAACGAATGAGCGATTTGTCCGCTCTCTCGCCCAGCACAAAATTGAGCGAGTCGATAATTATCGACTTGCCTGCGCCGGTCTCACCGCTCAATATGTTGAGCCCTTGCCTTAGTTCGAGTTCTAACTTGTCGATGAGCGCAATATTTTCAATGGATAACTGAGAAAGCATAATGACTGTGCGCCTGAGATACAGGCGATTTATCTGAGTTTTGTAGTGTCGAGGAGATCTTCGAGTTTTTGTCTTATCATCTCCGTATGCGGAATGGTGTCGACGGCGACGAAAATCGTGTTGTCGCCTGCGATAACGCCGAGGACCTCTTCATATTTGAGTCTGTCTATAAGTTCCGACGCAGGACCTGCGCTGCCCGGTTCCGTTCTTAGCACGACAAGGTTCTCCGCCGCTTTTATCGAAAGCACGGTACTCTTGAAAATGCCCAAAAATTTGTCCGACGTGGACGTATCCTTTTGTTCCCTTGCGACGTACTTGTAGTGTTTGCCATCGGCAGCGAGAGTCTTGATGATATTCATCTCCTTGATATCGCGGGAAATCGTCGCTTGCGTGACGTTAAAGCCTTCGGCTTTTAAGTACATAACAAGTTCTTCCTGCGTGTCGATATCGTGCTTTGAGATGATATCAAGAATTCTGATTTGTCTGTTTGCTCTTGACATATATTACTCCGTTTTTTGAAGCGTAGTGCTCCATACGTTCATTTTTTTCAGTAGTTTATCAAAGAAATTCTCGTCCTTTCCGACGACGAATTTTGCGGATTTAGACGAAGTTTTAAGCGTTATAATCTCGCCCGAGTTCGCGTCTCCTACCAAGCTGCCGTCAACGACGACGGAGGCTTCTCCCTCCTCGCCCGCAATGCGAATATCTATCTCCGCGTCGTCTCCGACGACAATAGGACGAGAATGCAGCGAATGCGGACAAATCGGGTTGACGACAATCGCTTTTACGTCGGGAGAAACGATCGGTCCGCCCGCCGACAACGAATATGCGGTAGAACCGGTCGGCGTTGAAACGATGAGTCCGTCGCTCTTGAAAGTATCCGCAAATTTGCCGCCTACGTAGAGGTCGATAAGAATCGGGCGCGTCGTACTGCTCTTGACAACGAGTTCGTTGAGCGCAAGATACGTCTTTTTGCCGAAACCGATTTCAAGGAGCGATTTTTGAGAAAACTCGTTTGAGTTTAATGCGGAAGCAAGTTCTTTTGCGGTAACGTCCTTGTCAAATTCCGTCAAAAAGCCGAGATGTCCGAGGTTTACGCCAAGTACCGCAATTCCGAGTGGCGCGGTATAACGCACGGTCTCGAGCATAGTTCCGTCACCGCCAAACACAAGTACCCTGTCAAAATCTGCGCTTATATCTTTCGGCGAAGAAAGCTCTTCAATGTCAAAACCGCCCAAAGATCTCAAGCCGTCAAGCAGCCAATCTTTGAGTTCGGCGTTCACAACCGTATTCTTTTTTATAACAGCGATTTTCATAAGTCTTTTAATTATATATTAAAAGTTTTGAGATTTCAAGCGGTTTATGCATAAATGCGTCAATTTTGCATAAAACGATAATTTCCAACCTGACAGGCAGCACGTTTTTGAATATTTTTCGAAAAAATAATGCTATTGACAACACGCCTGCCCCGTTGTATAATTTTTGTATGGTACAAAATCTTTTGGCTATCAGTGATTTAGCGATAAAAGTTATTGCAGGCGTTTCCGGGTTGCTTCTCGCAATCGTAATCGTCGTCATTTTGATAGTGCGAAAAAAGGAAGATTAGAAGCCGTTTACATTGAAATAAGGGGAAAATTTAAAGACGTGGATTATTTTTTGAGATGCAAAAGATATTCCACGTTTTTATTTTGATAGCGCACGGGCGACACTCCCGTCCCTGCGACGGAAAAACCGACGCCTTTTGCAAAATCTACGATCTTGTCAAGTGCGGACTGTCTTAGTTTTTCGCTCTTTACTATGCCGTTTTTGTCAAGTGCGGATTTTTCAAGTTCAAATTGGGGCTTGACAAGCAAGACGCACTCCCCGCTAATTCTAAGAACTCTGAAAATTTCATTCAAAATATACGTTAAAGAAATAAAACTCACGTCACTGCAAACAAAGTCAAACGACTCGCCATCAAGCGGTAATTCTCTTGCGTTGGCGCGCAAAAACGTCACTCTTTCATCTTTCAAAATTCGCTCGTCGAGCGCGCATTCCGCAACGTCGACTGCCGTGATTTTGCATGCGCCGTTTCTCAGCAATACGTCGCAAAATCCCCCGTTAGAACACCCGATATCAAGACAACACTTGTCTTTTAGGCTGAGAGAAAAGATTTGCACCGCGTGCGCAAGTTTGTATGCGCCCTGCGAGGCGTAGTTTTCATCCTCGACGATCTCTACAATAGAATTTTCGCCGACGTCAAGCGACGGCTTTTGAACGATTATTCCGTCCACTTTGACGCGCGACGTAAGAACCAAATTTTCGGCATAAGTGCGCGATTTGAGATTAAACTTTTCTTGTAAAAACTTGTCGAGTCTCATAGTGCCTTATTTTGCAAGAAGCGAACGTCATTTCGACTTTTTCGCCTTTTGCTCCTCGGAGCGTTCAAGCGGTTTGTCTTTTTCGTCCTTCTCTTTTGACTGTTGCTTTTTCTTTTCGGATTCTTTCTTGTAGCGTCTTCTCTCCTCGGGCACGAAAAATGCGAGGAAACGAGCGACAAACAGCACGAATTCCTTTGAGTTCTTTATCGCGATATTCTTCATAAACGCTTTACCGCCGATGGTAAGAGCCGAAATCAGCGCGGCGGTTCCTATTGCAAGCCACCTTTGCCAACTGATGTCGAGAGAAAACGAGATTTTAACGACGATCGCCGCCGAACATGCACCAGATATAATGCCGAAGATATCGCCTATGACGTCGTTGCAAATACTTGCGACGGTACTGCTGTTCTTGACAAGCCACATTGCGGTCTTTGCGCCGTATATTTTTCGGGACGCCATAGCGATGATAGGCGCGTCGTCGCAGGACGTGACGGCAACGCCAATTGCGTCAAAGAGAATAGATGCAAGAATGAGAAAACCGAGCAGCAAAAGAATGACGACAATATGCTCGGCGTCTGCCGTAAGTTCGCTAAGAAAACTGAAAAACGCCGCCAAGACAAAGGAAATAACGGTGACTTTTATCCACCAGGTATTATGCTTTTTCTTTGGTTGTTTTTTCTTTTTGTCCTCGTCATCGTCATGCTTGTGCGAGGTGGATTTTTGCTTTGCCGAGCCGGATTTTGCCTTGTCTATCGACAGGCTCTCCGCCTTCGTATGCGGAATATCCTGCGGCTTTTCTTCGCTTAAATCCTCATTTTGAGCACAAGGAAAAGGCTCCTTGCGAGCCGTATCGCAATTTGTGTCGTTTGCAAGAGAATCGGCGGAATTTTCGCCGTCAAAAGATGTATTATTGTTCAAATGATAGTCCGAATTGTCAGTCATATTTGCCTTTATAGGGGTATGGTGGCAACAACTTGGGTAAACCTTGCACCATAGGTTCGGTAGGATTTCCCTACGCAGAAACTCGTCGTCGCCGTCCAAGATGTTTCCAATTACTCTGCGCACTTGCGGTTTCCCAACAAGAACCGAATCGCCACTTAGAATACACTATAATCCCCAAGCCGTCTCAAAGAACAGTCTAGAAGTTTTCCTTGACAGATTCCGTCCACCCTTATCTTTTTTTGCAAAGTGTATTTCATAAGGCAATCGAAGCGTCGCAATGGCCATTACTATACTTCGTGTTCCTTAATCCCTACATTCCACTCAAAGCAGGCTACTCTGCCCACAGCGCGCAAAGCACACCGCAAAACAGGTTCATGTCCCAGTCAGTAGCGAGGGTATTAAACCTCCTACCGAGTTGGGTCTCCACGGAAATTGGGTCGGGGTTCGCATGCCGTTGCAAGCCGCCCAAAATCCTTAACTCCCAGCAACAGCCCCAATTTGGGCAAAAGAAGCCATCACCAGGAACTTCACAGATATGCCCTTCGACGATATTTTAACCCCGTCTCCGAGCGGTGGAATCTGACTAGAATACTGTGCCACCATATATATTATTATATCAAGAATAAAAAAAATGTCAAATTCTGCGCGAATTTATCCGACAAACTGTAAAAATATAGAGTATATGAAAACCGTCACGTCAACTCTTTAGAGTAACTTGGCTGAGTTCGTCGAGGAACGCCTGTATCTTTTGCTTTGAACCGCGCGTAAGTCTCAAAAGGTAATCAAGACTTTGAGGCGACAATACCTCGGCAGCATAGCGTTTTGCATACATGAGCGTGTCCGCGTTCATTTTTAGCCCGAATATAGGCGTGAGAGACGCTCCGCTCTGCTTCGTGCCCAAAAAGTCACCCGCTCCGCGCATGGAAAAATCGACTTCCGCAAGATATTGCCCGTCATTGGATTTGACGAGCGTGTCGAGCCTTTGTTTTGCGCTGTCCGTAGACTTTCCGCTGTGGAGATAGCAATTTGCGGGACTTCCGTCTCTTCCGACTCTTCCTCTCAGTTGATGAAGACTTGCAAGACCGAATCTGTCCGCGTTCACTATGAGTATCTCGCTCGCCTTTGTGTCTATGCCGACTTCAATGACGCTCGTTGCAATAAGCACCTGAGTCTTGCCGGAATAAAAGTCGGAAATCCGTTGTTCCTTTTCTTCGTTTGAGAGTTTTCCGTGCAAAATCGAGAGGTTTAGATTGCCGAAATCGCGTGAAAATTCCTTGACAAAACTCTCAATGGAATAACTCTCGAATCCTTCGGAGTCCTCTATTGCGGGACAAACGATAAACGCCTGTTTGCCCTCCTCCGCGCTCTTCACAATTTGAGAAACGGCGTACTTCAAATCATAGGTCAGTATCGTGGCGACGTTTGTCTTTGCACTCGCACGCTTTTCTATGTGAGAAATCTTTATATCTTCATAAAAAGTAAGCGCCATAGAGCGAGGAATAGGCGTTGCCGTCAGGCTCAAGACGTCCTTTGCCCCCTTAGCTTCGAGTTTTGCCCTGTCGTTTACGCCGAATTTGTGTTGCTCGTCGATGATAGCGACGGAAAGATTTTTGTAGACAACGTCTTCGCCGATTATCGACTGCGTTCCGATGACGCAGTCTATACTGCCATCCAAAAGCCCCGCAAGTATGTTCTTTCTCTCCGCTTGCTTTGTAGAACTTGTGAGAAGCGCAAACTTTATGCCGAGTTTTGCGGCGATTTTTTCAAACTTCTCCGCATGTTGCAAAGCAAGGATTTCCGTCGGCACCATAAGCGCGGACTGAACGCCGGCAAGGTGAGCGAGCCACATTGCAAAAAACGCTACTATCGTTTTGCCCGATCCGACGTCGCCGGAGACTATGCGAGACATATACTCGGCGCTCGTCATATCGTCAAATATGTCGGCAAAAGCCTTCATTTGTGAAGTTGTCGGTTCAAAATCAAGTGCGTTTACAAACTCATCTATTCTAAAATTTGAGATTTTGTAGAATACTCTTCTAAATTTTTTGGTATTATCACGCGATTTTTTGAAAATTTCAAGCGCGAGAGCAAGGTCTATACCTGCAAGTCTATCGAGCGCGTATTCAGCCTCTTCAACGCTTTCAGGCTTATGAATTGATTTGAACGTTCTAAGAAAATCCACGTTTACGGGATCAAAACTACCCTGCTTCATCTCGTCAAACGCAAGGTCAAGCGCGCTTGACATCACGTTTTTGAACGTCCCTTGCGAGACTGAGCCACGAAGCGGATAGACGGTGTATATACCCTCGAGTTTTGAAATCTTCTCTATTTTTTCAAGATGCGGGTTGACGACGGTAAACGTGCCGAGGTCTTTTGAAAGCCGTGCGAGTATCCTATAACTCTGCCCCACTTCAAAGCCTTCCGCAAGAAACGGCATATTGTAAAAATTGGCTTTGAAATAAATTCGGTTGTTTGCAAGGTTGTCGCTGAAACTAACGAAAAACGAATGCTTGCCCCCCTTTGACGGAGTAGACACCTTTTCAATTTTTCCTTCAAGTAGACACATACAGCCGGGCTCAGCGTCTATAACGGACACAGGCTTGCCGAGGTCCATATATTTTCTCGGCAAAAATGAAAAAAGCCCGAACACCGAGTTGATGCCCAGTTCTTCGAGTTTTTTCTCATTGGCTTTGCCAACGCCTTTTATGTCTGCAAGTTTTAACATAATTCTATTATTTGTTTATTATTACAAGATACTTTTCAATGCATATTGAAATACCACCAATCTGCAAGCAACTATTTAAGACTGGGATATTTGGATGAGATGCAAGGCATCGCTCTTCGGGCGGACAACCCAATGTACATAAACGTACATGGTTGAACGAACGAAGGGCGATAACACAGCAGGTCGCCAAATAGCACAGTTTAGAACAATTCCTTACACTCGAAATTGCTTATAAGCTGAGATATTTTGATGAGATGCGCGGCATTGTGCTTCGAACGGACAACCCAGTGTACATTGACGTACACGGTTGAACGGGCGAAGTGCAATAACAAAGCAGGTCGTGTTATTCGAGAGAAATGATGTAATAATAATGCGGTTGTCCGCCAAAATAGTACGCCACTTCAAGATCTCTAAATACTTTTTCGATCTTGCTTGCAAGGTTTGCAGCCTCGTCCTCGGTCACGTCTTCGCCGAAATACATAGTGAGCATGTCCTTGTCATCGGCAACTTTTCGGACTGCGGAAAGAACCGCGTCGTCAACGTTTGCGCTCTTTGCGATAATCTTTTTGCCGCAAATGCCAATTATATCGCCCTCTTTCACGCTGAAACCGTTCATGCGCGTCGAGCGGACGGCGTGTGTGATTTCAAGACAAGACACGCCTCTGAATGCGTCCGTCATATTTGCGAGATTATCTTCGGGAGTCGCCTCCGAGTCAAATGCGAGCGCTGCGGCAACGCCTTCAGGCATATTGGTCGTCGGAACGACATATACGTTTGCCTTTGCAAGTTCTCTTGCTTGGTTTGCGGCAAGTATGATGTTGGAGTTGTTCGGAAGCACAAATACGTTTCTTGCGCTTGCCTTGTTGACGGCGAGCAAAATGTCGTCAACGGACGGATTCATCGTTTGACCGCCTTCGACAACTACGTCGACGAGCAAATCTTTGAAGATATTCTCCATACCTTCGCCGCAACAAATCGAGACCATAGCAAAATCTTTGAGTTCCGTCTCTTTCGGCTCGTCGTTTGCGTGGATTTTGCGGTATTGCTCAAGCATATTCTCTATCTTCACGCCGTCGAGTTCACCAAGTTCGAGCGCCGCTTCGAGCGCCATATTCGGATAGTTGGTGTGAACGTGAGTTTTGACAAGGTCGGTATCGCCGATAACAAGCACGCAATCGCCGATCGTCATAAGTTTGTCACGATATTTGTCGATTTTGGCTTTCGTAACCTCGTTTTTGAGGTGCGTGATGAAATATTCGGTGCAATATTG
>ONYW01000034.1 GCA_900322215.1 uncultured Eubacteriales bacterium
TCCCCGGAGTGCCTCGGTCTGCACTCAGTACGAGCATTTTGGACATACGGTTGGCTTTGCCGTCCAAAATGCGAAGTGGCAAAGAATAGAGGAAACCGGCTTTTAGAGCGCCGACTCGGTGTCCCCGGAGCGAGTAGTTCACTCTTGTAGGGAATAGCAAGGTTGCGAACGACAAATTTATTTATTCCTTAAAAGTGAGCAACTTGTGTTCGGTAAGTTCCGCGGTGGGGAAAACTGGCGGAGCAGGAAGGGGTGTTGCATTTAAGGTTAAACGACGGCACTCCATACGAAGGAGATGGGAAACTTTATTTAAGGTTTTGCCCGTACGGCTTTTGCGAAGCATGAGATGGTGGTGTATTAAGATTTTTTTATTATCTTGACATAAGTTTTTGATAGATATATAATTATACTGTGCAAAAGTGGGAAACTATTTTTGTGCGTATCAAATTTCGGAATCAAAAAGAAATATTTTCTTAGGAGGGAAATATGAAAAAATTTAGCGTAAAATCATTATTGGTTTTGGTGCTGGTTCTCGTACTCGTCCTCTCCATCGGACTTGTTGCTTGCAACAAGAAAGATGACGGTGGCGAGACACCGCAAGGTGGCGGTGGTGGCGGAGAAGTAGTTCCTCCGACACCGGGTCCGGACGATCCGCAAAGCGGCGATATCGATCAAGGCACATATTTCACAAACATGTGGGAAGTTGCAAAGGATATCGGTAGCGAAGCGATCTCGGCAAACGACAACGTAGCACTCGCACTCGACCTCTCTGTCGAATTCGGTCAAGCAAAAGCAAGAACTGGTGAAATTGAAAACGAAATCATCAACCTCGGCATCAAACTTGACGTCGTTCTTGACAGAAATGAAGAAGCGGCAACAAACAGTGCAGTAAGAGCGCTCCTCTACAACGGAAAGAGCGGTGAAACACTCTGCGCAATCTACTATTTCTTGGCAGAACCAAACTTCCTCTACATCGACCTCGCGGCAGTTGAGACAGTTGATTCTTTGGCGGAAATGGAGATGCTCCAAGGCAGATACTACAAAGTCGCATTCGTTACGGACGGCAACGACAACGCGTCTTATGCAGGCTCCGTTGCGGATTTCATCAACAATCACAAATTTATGGATGATGAGGCAACCGGAAAAGCTGGCTTCACAATTGCCGACGTCGTTGACGCACTCGTCAAAGACACAGGCGCAAATTGGGACCTCAACAAACTCATCGCAAACGTGACGGGCGCACTCGGTGTTGACCTCTCGAAAATCATGAATGCAGCAACTCTTATTGCGCCAAACGCATACGATCCTGCAACAGGTGAAATTCACATTGAAGAATTGCTTGCAAGCGAAACCATAACATTACTCCTTGGCGAAGTCACAACAACTGAAAAGGACGGCAGAACAGAGTATACAACAACTCTCAACATCTCCTCACTCCTTTCACTTGCAGGCGAAATGATCCCGAGCAGTATTTCCTCTATCATCAACAAGGATACGGTAATCTCTTTGGCATACGGCGAGAAAGCAGGCAAGATCGACGGCTTTGCACTCACTCTCGGGCTCAAGAGTATGTTGGATGCAGAGTCAGGCCTCTATCCGCAAGTTAAGGTTGCAATCAACAACCTCGAACTCAGAAAGGTTGAAAAGACAGCGGCGGCGACAAAGGCAAGAGTAGAATTTGACGCAAGCAAGTTTGCTGAAGCAAAGACCATCGACCTCAATACGCTCTGCCAAGGCTGGGCATCTATCGAAGTCGAACTCTTCAAAAACGGCGAAGCAACTCCATACCGCGTCACGGCATACTCCGACATCGATCCGATCGACACGATCATCAAGATCGTCAAGATGGTGAAGGCAGAAGACAATGCAGCACGTGCAGAACTCCTCAAGAACACGCACTTCGAAATCGGTTGCAAGGTCGAAGAAATCGATGAGGACGGCGAATTGACGGGCAACGTTCCGTTCAAAGCACTTCTCTCCGCACCAAAGGGTGAAGCGTCTATCGTCCTCGGCGAAAAGGCATATGTTGCAGACCTCTATGACATCGTCAAGAACCTCGACAGCATCATCGCAGAGTTCAGCAAATCTTCTAAAACTGCAGACAACACACCTACGGTGGCTCCGGCTGACGGCACAACAGGTACACGTGAAGGCGCTCCGACTTCCGCTGACGGCGGTGTAGTTGACATCCTCCAAGCGATCAAAGACGTCATCGACCTCATCGGCAAGACAGTCAAAGTCAACGGCGAAGAAATCTCTATTGACGCAATCAAGGGTATCTTCTTCGACGAGAACGGCGAACTCAAAGAGAATTGGCATGAATTCACTCTCGACGCAAACTTCACAAAAGAAATCTGCAACCAAATTTGTGCAAAATTCGGTGCTGAAAACGCAAACGAAGTTTCCGTCAACATCCAAAAGGAAGCAAGTGCAATCACAGCTCGTGCTGAATATCTCAACAAAGCAGGCGTTGACGAAGCAGGCAAAGAAAAGACAGACAGATACTTTGTAGAAGTCACATCTTCTTGGAACCTCGAACGCAATGAATTCAAGCTCGAACTCGAATTCAATATGTGGGACAACGACGCAAACAAGAAAGTCACATACGACTGCAAGTATGAAGGCGCACTCGTCTTTGAAGAAGTTGAAGACGGCAAACTCCTCAAGAGTGGCAATGCAAAACTCGAACTCACAAGACAATATGACGAAGAGAATTCTATTCCGGAAAGCATCTTTGTCGCAACGCTCACAGGAGCAATCAACTACAACGCAGCAAAGGATTCTATCACGGATGCATCCCTTGATCTCGTTGTAAAGAAAGACTCCGCAGAGACAACAGAGCCATACTTCACGGTGAACGGCGCTCTCACAGTCTCCGGTACAGGCAAAGTCCTCGTGAAGTTCACAGATGACGGCTATGAGTATTCCGCAACGGACGGCGTTATCGTCGACACGAGAGTAACAGAGACGCTCCTCAAGTGGATCGGTCAACTCGACGTCGATCAAGACGGCGAATCTGTCCAAATCAAGGACTACAAACTCCCTGAAAGCGTATTGGGCATTTTGAAGAACGCAGGTCTTGTTCCTGAAGAAGTGAAGGAACTCAGCATCGGCGAACTCCTTGCGGCATGCAATATCAAACTCGACGCAGCAAACGTCATCGGCGCTCACTATGATAAATCCGTTCTTGAAAACGTCGGTGAGATAGAGCGCTTCACACTCGGTCTCAACGAGTCAGAAGATAAGGTTATGCACCTCAGCTTTGAATTCAGACGCGATGCAGAAGGCAAGCCAACATACGTAAAGTGCGCTTATAACCTCGGCAAAGGCGACAACGGTCTTGCAGTGAGACTCGATTCATTCGATCACGAATTCTTCACTGCAGTTCCTGCCGACAAGAAAGTCGCGGCAGTTGACAGAACGGGCGAAAACGTCAATCTCCTCAACTCCGAAAACTGTGCAGAGACAATCAGCTCCCTTATGCAAAAGGTCAGGTCATACTTCAGCGCATTCATGGAACAAACAGAAGAAGAAGTTGAAGAGCCACAAGGCACAGACCAACAGCAAGGCGGAACTGTTATGACCGATGACGGTGAAGGCGGTGCAGCTCGTCGCTAAGCCATAATGTTTGTGAACAACACAAATCAACAAGAACCTGCCCCTCGGGGCAGGTTTTTTGTTGCCTGACGGCGAGTTATATTCCCTACGGGAGTTATATTCGCTAACGCGAGTGATATTCGCCTGACGGCGAGTGAATTGGCACTGCGTACCGTGAATTTTCGCTCTGCTCAGTGAATTCTCGCGGGCTTCACCTGTTTGTTAGTTGTGGATAGTTCAAAACAACCTGCAATACGATAACAAACAGACGAAGTCTGCTCCGTGAATTGACTTGAACAAGAGCATTCGAAGACACGAAGTGTCCGTCGCAAGTCGTTGAGGAAGAATTTGATTTGAAAATGAAGTGTGGAGAGTTAAGAGTGGAGTTGAGGAAAAAGTAGATTATATTTTATCCATGGCGCTTGCCATGCAAGCATATCACGTCGCTTGTGCATATAACTCTTTCATCCGCAACTGAACGAGCAACGCGAGAGAAAACTCGCTGAGGTTGCTTGCAACCGCAAACTCGCTGAACGCGATAGAGACGCGCTTGCGCTATACTCTATCGGGCGAGAATTCGCTTGCGAAGCAAAATTCGCTCCCATGATGGGAATAAAAGTGATTTGTTTTTATTGAAAAAATATTTTATTCAATATATAATAAATATTATATGGAAGCATTCGACGTGACAAAAAGCGTAATATCAGCCGAAGACTTGCTGGACGGCGTGGATTTTATCAACGAGTTCGCGGGAGAACTCGCTCAATTTTCCAACCGCCTTACCGGCACGGAGAACGAGACCGCGTGCGCGAGAGCCATACGCAACCGCTTGCACGACGAGTCCGAGGTCAAGACAAGGCTTGAGGCATACTATGCAACCCCGCTGCTCGGCAGGGGTGCTTTGCCCTTCCTCGGAGTGTGGTATCTCGCCTCACTTTTGCTCTACTACGTGTCATTTGCAGGCGGCAGGGTGGCGGGAACGCTCCTCACCGCGCTTGCACTCGTCGTGTTTTTGTCAGGGGGCGTAGCGCTGTTGTCCCTGTTTTTCGGCAGGCGTACGCTTGCGGGACTGCTTGGCAAAAAAGTGTCCTACAACGTTGTCAGCGAGTTTGCAAAGACAAACGACGGCGGACAAAAGCGCACTTTTGTCATTGTTGACAACCACGACGCAAAGCTCGGAGGGTTCTTCGGAGACTTTGGCATTATGCGCAAACTCACGATTCTCGTCGCGCCGATTTCCGCATTTCTCTTTGTGCTTTTTTGCATAATTAAGATGGCGGTAGGGTTTGATACCGTGTCCAAAATCACCGCGCTCACGATACTTCCTGCCATATTCGGACTGCTCGGCGTGTTTGCGCTGTTCACACACTATTCGCCGTTCGTGCGCCACGCGAGGCAAAACAACGGCGTTGCGACCGCGGTCTCAATGGCGACGTATGCCTACTTCGTAGAGAACACGGACAGGTTGCCCGCCGACGCAAAAATCGTCTACGTATCCTTGGGTGGGGAGAATTCCGCGCACGGAGGCTCGCAGGCGTTTGTGGCGGCGCACCCCGAATTTGCGGGAGCAAAGGTCGTTTGCGTGCAGGACATTTTGTCGGGCGATCTCAAAATCGCCGAATGCGACGCGCTGAGAAAAATCGAGTTTTCCACTCCCGTCGTTTCCGTCATTCGCTCGTCCGCTCACGCTCAAAATATCGAGATAGCCGAAGTTCCGCACGAGTCGCCGAGTGAAAAACTCGCCTCCCTTCAAGGCTACACGTCAAACGCTTTCGCAAAAAACGGTATGCAAACCGCTACGATAATCGCAAACAACACGACGGATCACGTCCTCGATAGAAACGACGTGGAAAAACTTTTTTCTCTCACCGTCGGCACACTCGAAAAACTTATGTCGGAGACGGAAAAGCCCGTTTATAGCGACGACGATTCGCAAAAAACCACGGATATGGAGATAAAAGGCGTTGCCTACAAGTAAGATTATGGAAAACAACGATATAACGAACAACGAAAATGCTTTGAGCGAACAGCCCGAACAGGAAACCGTTGAGAAGTCTCTTGACGAGCAAACGGCGGAAGACGAAGCCTCTCAAACGGCAAGCGAAGCCCCGCAAGAACAAAACTCCGAAACTAAGGGCGAGAAGGCGAAGCGTATCGCAAAGAAATATGCGAAACGCTACTTTATAGACGCGTTCACGGGCATGGCACAGGGGCTTTTTTGCACCCTCATCGCAGGCACTATCATCAGCCAAATAGGCTCTTGGTGCGGTGACAATGCGTTTGCGCGCGCGCTTATCTTTTTCGGCTCTATCGCAAAGATGCTCATGGGCGCGGGTATCGGCGTCGGTATTGCGCACAAACTCGGCGCAAAGCCTCTCGTCATCTTTACGGCGGCGGTGACAGGACTCGTCGGTGCGTTCGCGGGCGGAGTCGTTACGGGACTTTGCGAGACGGGGACGTTTGCCGCTCCCGCATTCGGCGCGCCGGGCAATCCGGTGGGGAGTTACGTCGTCGCACTCTTGACCATCGAGATCGCAGGACTCTATGCAGGCAAGACAAAACTCGACATAGTCCTCATTCCGCTCGGCATGATGATACTCTGCCTTGCAGGCGTATTCATCGCATGGCCGTTTATAAAACTCATAGACCTTATCGCAAAACTCCTCGTGCTTGCCATAGAGGCGGGCGAGGCGGTGAAGATCATCGTCGGCATATT
Source organism: uncultured Eubacteriales bacterium (assembly GCA_900322215.1). Lineage (GTDB taxonomy): Bacteria > Bacillota > Clostridia > Christensenellales > CAG-917 > CAG-475. The sequence goes on from ONYW01000034.1 coordinate 6,314, forward strand.
CGTGGCTGTCGTCATGGGCGTACTCCTCACTATGCCAACGTCCTCCGCGGCGATTTGGGTGTCTATCGCAACGTCTTCCGTTGCTCTCGCGCACCCCGACGTGTTCGCCATAGCGGGCGGTGCGGCGGTTGCAGGCTGCTCCGCGCACATGATAGGCTTTGCGGTCGCGTCTTTCAGAGAAAACAAGTGGAGCGGTCTCATATCGCAGGGTATAGGCACGAGTATGCTCCAAATTCCTAACATAATGAGGCGCCCGATAATCATGGTGCCCGAAATCATCGCAAGCGCGGTGGCGGGCTTTGTCGCCGTCCTCTTGGGACTTCGTTGCAATGCCTCCGGCGGAGGTATGGGCACGAGCGGTCTCGTCGGCGTGTTCGGCACGATAGACGCGTCAATGGCGGCAGGACTGGAGACTTGGAAGTTGGTGCTTGGCATCATTCTTTGTCTCTTCGTCATTCCTGCGGGCGTATCGCTTGGTTTCAGCGAACTTTTCCGTAAACTTAATTGGATTAGACTCGGCGACCAAAAACTCGACTAAAAAACCGCGTGATTTAGCGATTTGCTTTGTCAGCTACAAAAAATACACCACGTCATGTACGTCAGTACATTAGGCGTGGTGATTTTTTTTGCTTTCGCGCAACTCATCTAAATCACGCGGTTTTTGCGAATTAGGAATGAGGAATTATGGAAGAATTGGATTTTTCACATCAGCTGTTCGAAGCGTAGCAGGTCAACCAATTTACTCTTTCGAAGACGCGCGGGAGTCCCGATTTACTCGTTCGAAGACGGAACCGACTCCGCAAGGCGGAGTCCCCGGAGTGCCTCGGTCTGCACTCGGTACGAGACTTTGGGACATTCTGTTGCGAAGCGTCCCAAAGGCGAAGTGGCAAAGAATAGAGGAAACCGGCTTTTAGAGCGCCGACTCGGTGTCCCCGGAGCGAGTAATACACTCTTGTAGAGAATAACAAGGTTGCGAACGACAAATCTATTTATTCCTTAAAAGTGAGCAACTTGTGTTCGGTAGGTTCCGCGGTGGGGAAAACTGGCGGAGCAGGAAGGGGTATTGCATTTAGGGTCTAAAACGAAAAGTATTTGAGAGCACCCACACGTCTCTATCTATGGGATTTCTCGACTGCGCTCGAAATGACGTAAAAAATAACAACCACACGAAATGTGTGGTTGCTCGTTTTTTAAGAATAGGAATCTGACACAGCAGATCGCTAAATCACGCGGTTTTTTTTGCTACAGGCAGATAAACCCTGAATACAGTGCCTTTGTTTTCTACGCCTTTGCACTCTATGGTGCCACCGTGCGCCTGTACGGTCGCTGCGGCGATGGAGAGACCGAGTCCGAAGGACTTGCCGTCGTCGTTTTGTCTTGCGCCGTCCGAACGGTAGAAGCGGTCAAACACGTGCTTTGCGTCCTCTTCGGAGATTACCGCACCCGTGTTCATGACTGTAAGAACGATCTTTTTGCCGTCCTGTGCGAGTCCTATGCCGACTTTGCCGTTTTCGCCCGAGTATTTGATAGCGTTGTCGAGCAGTATAACCACAAGACGTTCAAGCGACGTGCGCTCTCCGAGGACGTGTAGGTCGGGTTGGATTTCGGACACGAGTTTTACGCCTTTTTCAAAGCATACCGCCTCAAATTCAAGACATGCGCCGTCCGCGATTTCGCTGAGGTTTGTCGTGACTTTCGGCAGTTCGCTCTGCTCGAGTTTTGAAAGTTCGAGCATATTTTGAATAAGCCCCTGCATGCGCTCGATTTGTTTGTCGATAGAGGAGAGCCACTTTTCGTTGTCTTGAACGGTCATTTCGGGTTCGGACTTTACCACCGCGAGGTTGGTAGAAATGACTGTGAGCGGGGTTTTGAGTTCGTGCGAGGCGTTGGCGATTAGGTCGCGCTGTTTCGCATACGTCTCCGCGACGGGCTTTAAGGTCTTTGCGGAGAAGAGATACGCGATGAAGAAGATGAGAAGCACGGACGCGCAATACAGCACTATCGTTTCGATGAGTACGAGGATGAGTTGCTCGTGGCGGGTAGTGCGGTCGTGAAGCACATATTTCGTGCCCGTGCTCGTTTCAACGGATTTGACGGCGAAGTGCCTGTCTCCGTATGAGAAGGTGCCGTCGCCTTTGTCGATCGCTTTTGTGACGATATAGATTGCGTCGTCGCCGTATTGCGCCACAAAGTTCGAATAGTTGACCATGGCAACATCGTAACCGTTTGCCACAAACGTATAGACGAGGTCTTCCTTGACGGGCATACCGCCGCTCATATCGTCGGGACGGTTTATTGCGCTGTCAAGCATGCGGTTTTCCGTCGTTATATCGTTTGACCAAAGCAGTCCGTAGACCGCGCCAAACATCACGAGCAAAAAAATCGCCGCGATGATCATTGCGTTCAAAGCAAATTTAAGTCTTAGTTTTTTGATGATTTCCATAACGTTTGCAGATTTTCGTACGAAAGCGGTTTGCAAGATGCGCCGTCGCATATTTCAAAACACGCACTTTATATATGCGTTTTGCACATATAAACCGTTTGTTTAGTCTTTGTTCGGTGCAAGTCTATATCCGACTCCGCGCACGGATTCGATTGTGAAAGAGAGCCCCAAGTGGTAGAGTTTCTTCCTAAGGAATGACATATAGACTTCAAGATTGTTAGATTCAAACTCGCTGTCAAGCCCCCAAGCTTTCAGGATGAGGTCGTCCTTTGCCGCAACGAAATTCGGATATTCAAAGAGGTAGCGAAGGAGTTCAAACTCCTTTTGCGACAGCCTGATTTCTCCCTTCGGCGAGCGGAGGACAAACGACGTGAGATCGAGCGAAGCCTCCTCATATTCGAGCTTGTTGTCGGATACGAGTTTGCCTTGGCGCCTTAGTACGGCGCGAATGCGAGCGGAGAGTTCGGAATATGAAAACGGTTTTGCGACGTAGTCGTCTGCCCCTTTGTCGAGCCCGGACACCTTGTCGCCCTCGCTCGCGAGCGCGGTGAGCATAATGACGGGAGTCGCCACTTTTTTTGCGCGCAGGGAAGAAAGGACTTCAAATCCGTTCATCTTCGGCATGATCACGTCAAGCAGGATGAGGTCGTACATGCCGGTTTCGCCGTATGCGAGACCGTCCGCTCCGTCATACGCCTGATCGACTTCATAGCCGTCTTTCGTCAGCATCTTCGCAAGGGCGCGGGAGAGTTCTTTTTCGTCTTCTACAAGCAAGATTTTCATATTTGTTTCCTCCGTTTCTACAAGTATAATAAAAATCGAAACTTAAAACAAGATTAAAACGCCATATTTTTTGATATGCGCTCGGATTTGCAGGGAAAGACTGTCAAAAACGAGGAAAAACAAATAAAAATCGGAGTATAAATGTATTTTATATATAAAGAAATCTACGCACGCGCAAAATTGCCGCCGACTATTGCGAAATAATGTCGAAAGTGATACAATAATACGGTATGAACAAACTTGGCACAAAAATCATCTCAATCATCATCGTTTTCCTGCTTCTTGTCATAGCGGGCGTTTTTGCATGCCTTTTTCATACGACGCTCACGGCGAATGCCGACGCGCTTCCGTCCTTTGAGATTTCCACCGCCACGGGGCAAGACTGGACTCTCAAATACGAGGGAGTGAGCGTGCAGTCGCTTTCGGGCAACTTTTTCAATTTCGAGGACGAGGACGATCCGGATCAGCCCGCGGTCGTGTTCAAAAATCTCATTCGTTCAAGGCTTTCAGCCCTCGGCAGAGGCGAGGACGAATACACCCTCTCTTTCAAGATGCCAACTCCGACGATATCCTTTGAAAACGATATGGATTCAAATCCCTACACGGAAGTCGCCGATGAGTGCAATATCATCTTGCTCGTGAACTACACGGGCGTTTTGTCAAGCGCCGCAACGAGCGTGGAATACAAGCAGGCGAGCGCGGACGACTCGGCATATACCGTCTTCCCGACGGCGGGCGGATACAGACTTCGCTTCGGGCAGGGCGTCAACAAAGGCGATTACAGCGTACGAGTCAAAGTCGGCGAGAGTTTTGAATACCTCGGCAGGGAATACAACCCTGTCTCAACGAGCAATGCGCTCGAGTGTCACATCACGGACACGGAACTTCCGGATAGGCTTTTGAACGTGCCCGACCTCCCGAATTTTGAGTACGGCTTGACGCTTGCGGAGATTGCGGCGCGCGCGTCCGAACTTGACAGATACGGCACCTGGACTATATCTTCTCCGCAAAATCCCGATATGCGACTCATCGCGAGCGAGAATACGCGAACGGTCAAAATGGACTTTCAGTCCATAAACGCAAACTACAACGTGAAAAAGAACGTATCCGTTCCCGTCGTTGTCGGCAAGAGAAATCTCTCCGTATACGTTGACAGCGTGTCCGCGCTCATAGGTCAACCGCTAAGGAGCGATATAGGATACAGCGTGGATTCGGCATTGGCGCCCGGCGATACGCTTGAATCCATAGGCTTCAAAATCGACACGCACGAAGTGGATATAAACACGGAGGGCGAGTATTCGATTTACGCCACCGTTAAAGACGAGAACTACAACCCGATTACAAGGACGTACGAGTCGCAACATATTTTGCACAGTTTTTACAGGGTACACTCTACGAGGGTGCGCGTTGTCGCGGACGATTTCAGAGAGATATTCGTCGAGAGACCTGAGGGCTTTATCGGCATCACGCTTTCCGCATACAGAATGGGCAACAGCGTGGTTGACGAGGCGGATCCGTCGCTTGCGGACTACTCGTTCGTCACCGCCTACGTCATCGTTGCGACGGACGAGGACGGCAACGTCGTGCGCGACCTCGGCGAACTCACCGTCACGATGACGAAACGCGAAGACGACCACGCGGTCGCATACGAGGAGAACGGCGAGATAAAAGTCGTACCGCTCGAGGCGGGCGAGACCTTCTCCGTCAAACTTCCGAACAACGTTATCGGTTTTTCCGTCCTCAAAAAGCACTCGGACGCTATCTTGAAGACGGTTGAATGGAACGACACTCTCACCGCGCTTTCGGTGCTTATCATACTGTTTGTGGTCGCAAGTTGGGTTGTCGTTTGCATATACGTCGCAAAGAGGAGGCTCATAGATGATTAACGCACTTCTTTCATCGGTCGAATATACGTCTATGGTCACAGCCATTCTTTCGGCGGTACTCGGAATCGTAGCCGTTGTCTTTGTCGTGCTTCTCGGGATGCTCCTCACAAGGAACGCCGCCGATCGTCGCAGGCTCTCAAAGGACGAGTATAAGCGCGAACTCGTCACGGCAAAACAAATAAGGGCGGAAAAGCGCGAAAAGAAAAAGAAAGAAAATCCAAAACCGAGACACGGGAAAAAGAATAAGCAAAAAAAATAAGCGCAATGGAAAATCAAGATTTGAAGTTGACAATGAAACAGCGCACAAAAAAGTCGCTCGTCATACTCATCGTTGCAATTGTATGCAACGTAGGGCTTGCGCTTGTAAAATTGTACGTAGGACTCTCCGCTAACAGCCTTATGATTATGCTGGACGCGGTGAACAGTTTTTTTGATATTTTGACGGCTATTGCGACGGCGGTAGCATTTGGACTTTTGTTTACAAAAATCAGCGAAAAGGCGCCGTTCGGATATGGCAGAAGCGAGTACGTCGCGGGATTTGTCGTTGCGACGGTGTCCGTCGTGCTTGGCGGAGTGTTTTTTATGCGTTCGCTCAACCGCCTCGCCATGCCTGAACCGCTGTATTTCGGCACGCTGTATTGCATACTCATAGGAGTTGCGCTTGCGGTGAAGATAGGGCTTGCCGTCATGTTTACGATAGCAAAGCGCAAATTCCGCTCGAAGGCGCTTGCCGCGCTTATGCTGGACAGCTACCTCGACGTCGGTATCACGGCGACATCTCTCGTATCATTTGCCATTGCAAGCTACGTGGACTATGCGGTGGACGCGATCGTCGGTATCGTGGTCAGCGTGATAGTCGTCGTCTTTGGCATAGCGATGGTGGCGGACAATTTGAAGAGCGTAGTCATAGGCGACAAGTGCGAGGACGAAAAGGCGCGCGTTGAGGACGCGTTTTCGCAGGTTTCGGGAGTGAAAGCGGTCGGCAAAGTCATACTGCACGACTACGGTTTCTCTTCAAAGGTCGGCACGGTGGAGATATTGCCCGAAAACATGGATAGTGCGGGAGAACTTCTCGCCTCTCTCAAAGCAACTACGGCGGAACTCAAAGAAAACGACGGCATAGACGTCCAAATCGTGCTCGATATTGACAAGGAATAAAATTGCCATATTGACATTTGTACGACAAATGTATAGAATATAATTAAAGTCGAGATGCTTTTTTCGGCAGTTCGAAGACGGAACCGACTCCGCAAGGCGGAGTCCCCGGAGTGCCTCGGTCTGCACTCAGTACGAGACTTTGGGACATTTCGTTGCGAAGCGTCCCAAAGGCGAAGTGGCAAAGAATAGAGGAAACCGGATTTTAGAGCGCCGACTCGGTGTCCCCGGAGCGAGTAATACACTCTTGTAGGGAATAGCAAGGTTGCGAACGACAGTTTTGTTTATTCCTTAGAAGTGAGCAACTTGTGTTCGGTAGGTTCCGCGGTGGGGAAAACTGGCGGAGCAGGAAGGGG
>ONYW01000064.1 GCA_900322215.1 uncultured Eubacteriales bacterium
CTCACAGTATGATCACCCGCACACGCTTGCAAGATACGCGGAAGTCGCAGAAAACCTCGGTCTCGGCGGAAAGAACGACCAAGAAAGCGTTGACAACCTCATCAAAGCTATCGACGAACTCAAAGTCAAGATCGGCATCAAGTCCACGATCAAGGAATACGGCATCGACGAGCAAGACTTCCTAACGAGACTCGACGCTATGGTCGAACAAGCGTTTGACGATCAATGCACGGGCGCAAACCCACGCTATCCACTCATGAGCGAAATCAAGCAAATGTACCTCAACGCCTACTATGGCAAGAAGTTCAAAGAGGCAGACGTTCCGACCGCTGCTAAATCCCGTAAAGCAAAATAACGGTGTCAAATAGGAGGAAAAACTATGGAACTCAACAAAGTTATTGCCACTCGCAAAAACAAGAAAGTATATAGAGACGGCGAAAATTGTATCAAAGTCTTCGACGCCGATTTCTCAAAGGTAGACGTTCTCAACGAGGCTCTCAATCAAGCGAGAGTTGAAAATACAGGGCTCAACGTGCCAAAGATTAAGGAGGTCTGCACAATAGACGGGAAGTGGGCTATCGTCTCCGAATATATCGAGGGCGAAACGCTCGCAAGCCTTATGGAAAAACATCCTGAAAAGTTTGACGAATATCTCGAATTCTTTGTGGATTTGCAGCTCGAAGTCGTCTCCAAAACTTGCCCGATGCTCAACAAACTCAAAGACAAGATGAGCGACAAGATCGACAACACGACTCTCGACGCAACGACAAGATACGAACTCCACACGAGACTCGAGAGTATGCCAAAGCACAAAAAGGTCTGCCACGGCGACTTCAACCCGTCCAACATCATCATCACAAAGGACGGCACGCCGTACATCATCGACTGGTCGCACGCAACGCAGGGCAACGCGTCCGCAGACGCCGCAAGAACATACCTTCTCTTTATGCTCGAGGGCAACAAGGAAAAGGCTGAGAAGTATCTCAATCTCTTCTGCAAGAAGAGCGACACGGCAAAACAATACGTTCAAAAGTGGATGCCGATCGTCGCAGCCTCTCAATCTGTCAAAGGCAACAAGGAAGAGCGCGAATTCTTGCTCAGCTGGGTGAATGTCTTCGATTATCAATAATCGGCATTCTAACCGCATCAAATTTAGTTTATCAACTCAAAAGGAAAGAGAGCGTTCGCTCTTTTTTCTTGTTTTTTGAAAATATTTTCAAAAAGCGACAAAAACTTTGCGTTTTCTTTTGACAAAACGAGATTAAATATGTATCATATAAAAAATTTATATTTTAGGAGCGTTATATGGCAAAGTATTTTGAAGAACCATCGAGAACTTTCAGCGAATATTTGCTCATTCCGGGCTATACCGACGAGAATTGCATTCCCACAAACGTCTCGCTCAAAACTCCGCTTACGAAGTTTAGAAAGGGCGAGAAGCCTGCGATAGAACTCAACATTCCGCTCGTGTCCGCAATTATGCAGTCAGTATCCAACGATACGCTTGCGATCGCGCTTGCAAAAGAGGGCGGAATCTCCTTTATCTACGGCTCGCAGTCTATAGAAAACGAAGCGGCAATGGTGAGACGCGTCAAGAATTATAAGGCGGGTTTTGTCGTGTCCGACAGCAACGTGAGACCTGACGATACGCTTGCGGACGTGCTTGACCTCGTTCAAACAAAGGGACACAACACGATCGCCGTGACTTCCGACGGAACTTCCAACGGCAAGCTCTTGGGACTTGTCACAAGCCGTGACTACCGTATCAGCCGTATGACGCCCGACACAAAAGTACGCGAGTTTATGACTCCGTTTGAAAAACTCGTAGTAGGCGGCAAAGATACGACGCTTGCCGAGGCAAACGATATCATTTGGGATCACAAAATTAATCAACTGCCAATTGTCGACGACGACGGAAACCTGCTTTATATCATCTTCCGCAAGGACTATGACGCGCACAAGGAAAACCCGAACGAACTCCTTGACAACCAAAAGCGATATATGGTCGGCGCAGGTATCAACACGCTCGATTATGAAAAGCGCGTGCCTGCTCTCATCGAAGCGGGAGCGGACGTCCTTTGCATAGATTCAAGCGAGGGCTACACGGTGTGGCAAAAGCGCACTCTTGAGTTTATACGCGCAAAATACGGCGATAAAGTCAAGGTTGGTGCAGGAAACGTCGTCGACAAAGACGGTTTCTTGTTCCTCGCGGAGTGCGGTGCGGACTTTGTTAAGGTTGGTATCGGCGGTGGCTCTATTTGCATTACGCGCGAGCAAAAAGGCATAGGCAGAGGTCAGGCAACCGCGGTGCAGGAAGTCGCAAAGGCAAGAGACGAATATTTCGAGAAGACGGGCATATACATTCCCGTTTGCTCGGACGGCGGTATCGTGCAAGACTACCACATGACGCTCGCGCTCGCAATGGGCAGTGACTTCTTGATGCTCGGCAGGTACTTCGCCCGCTTTGACGAGTCTCCGACCAACAAACTCAACTTGAACGGCAGTTACGTCAAAGAGTATTGGGGCGAGGGTTCAAACCGCGCTCGCAACTGGCAACGCTACGACCTCGGCGGAAAGTCAGGTCTCAGTTTTGAAGAGGGCGTGGACAGTTACGTGCCGTACGCCGGACCCCTCAAAGACAACGTGAACAAGAGCCTTTACAAGGTCAAATCCACAATGTGCAACTGCGGTGCGATCACCATTCCCGAACTTCACAAAGTCGCCAAGATGACGGTCGTCTCCGCGACGTCGATAGTAGAGGGTGGCGCTCACGACGTTATTCAAAAAACAACCCATAATCGCGCCTAACTTTGTCAGAGCCCTCTTGTGAGTCGGTTACGTACGTCTTTGTACGCGCCCTTCTCACAAGAGGGCTCTTTCGCGTTATGCATCGATTATGCGCTGTTTTTTAACGTTCAGTTTGAGCGGGTGTGAGTACGACGACCCCTCATTTTTAGACGGACATCTCGTGTCTTTGTTATTACGTCAGCTGTTCGGAGCGTAGCAGGTCAACCGACTCACTCATTCAAAGACGGAACTGGAGTCGCAACGGCGACGACCGCGTGAGTGTGTCCCGACTGATATGCAGTACGCCTCGACGGCGAGGCTCCGTTCTTTTTCGCCCAAAGAGGCGTGGC
>ONYW01000005.1 GCA_900322215.1 uncultured Eubacteriales bacterium
GCGGACTTTGCGCTCGTCGCCTCTTTGGACGACGTGGCGTGGCTCTTTAATCTTCGCGGTGACGACATAAGATACAACCCCGTCAACTATGCGTACGCGCTCGTGGGCGACGGACACGCAATTCTCTATATCGATTCCGCAAAACTCTCGCTTGAAATCTACAAAGCACTCGAAGCGTGCGGTGTGACGATTCGCCCGTACGACGCGGTGTACGACGACGTAAAAGCGATTCGCGGGACTATACTCGTGGACGAGGGCAAGACGAACTATGCTTTGAGCCTCTGCCTCAAAGACAAAAAGGACGCGAGCGTCTTCCCGACGACCTTGAGAAAAGCGATAAAAAACAGCGTGGAAATCGAGAACAGCAAGCAGGCTCAACTTGAAGACTCCGTCGCAATGGTAAAGTTTATGCGCTGGCTCAAAACGAACGTCGGCAAAATCGAAATGGACGAGATAAGCGTTTCCGACAAGTTGGAAGCCTTCCGCAAAGAGAGCCCGAAGTTTGTCGAACTCTCCTTTGATACGATTTGCGGCTATATGGCAAACGGAGCGGTCATTCACTACTCCGCAACGCCCGAAACAAGCAAGAAGGTCGAGGCACGCGGGTTGCTCCTCGTGGACAGCGGTGCGCAATACCTCTACGGCACGACGGACATCACGAGAACGTTTGCGCTCGGAAAGTTGTCGGACGATATGCGCCACGACTTTACGCTCGTGCTCAAATCTCATATCGCGCTCGCCCGAGCCGTCTTCCCTACAAACACCTACGGCGTGGCTCTCGACCTCGTCGCGCGCGAACCTATGATAAGAGAAGGCAAAAACTTCCGTCACGGCACGGGACACGGCGTCGGCTACCTCTTGAACGTCCACGAAGGACCGCACAACATCAGTCCGAGAGTCAGTTGGGCATACCACACCTCTCCGATAAAGCCCGGAATGTTCGTCACGGACGAGCCTGGCATTTATATCGAAAACGAATACGGCATCAGACACGAGAACATCTTGCTTTGCGTCAAAAACGGCGAGAACGAATACGGCGAGACTTTCCGTTTCGAGCCTATCACCCTCGTGCCGTTCGACCTTGACGCAATAAACGCGGACGAACTCTCGGCAGAAGAAAGGGCGTGGCTCAACGACTACCACAAGACCGTCTTTGAAAAGGTCTCCCCGCTTCTTGACGACGAACACAAAGAGTACCTAAGACACGTCACCCGCGCTATATAAGTTGCCATTTGCTGTGAGCAAATGGAATGATGTAGATTGCGGAGCAATCAATGATGTAGTGAACGTTGTTCACAATGATGTAGCGGACTTCGTCCACAATGATGTTGCAAACTGCGTTTGCAGTTGAGGAGTAATTTATACTTTACGCTTTTGCGAAGTAAAAACATTCAATATTTTGCAAAAACACGGTGTTTATATATGCAAAAACGAGCGATAAACGCTCGTTTTTGTTTTGTTTTGCTATAATGTTTCTCGTCTCAGGCAAGTTGATTTATGCGCTTCTTCGTGACGAAATATCTGACTTCGCCGATCAAGAAGATCAAACTTGCAACTACGAACATTGTGATGCCGATGCCTACGCCGACGCTACCCGGAACAAGGAAATAAAACGCAAGTCCGATAGAGAAAGCAAGGAATGCAACAAGCAAAAAGATGATCATAACGTTCGTATTTGAAAGTTCCGCCATCTTCTTTCCAAGAGTTTCGTTGTTGTACATATTCTCTGCACCTCCTTTTCGATAGTTTGCGCAAAGAAAACAAATATATGCTCTTTTCTCGTTTTTTGAATATTGAAAACAATTTGCAAAAAGTCCGTGTTGCTTATGCTTGCACGTCCGCGCAAGACAAATTCAAATACGGAAAATAATGCCCGCGCTCGGGCAGGAGAAGCAGTTCAAAACCTTGAAAGAAAGTCGAAAATCCCCGCCATCGCGATCTTCGTGATACGGAGCGCCTGAACGACAGCGAACGCATGGACGGCGTATCTTCCCTCCGCGTGATAGTGTTCGAGGCTTACGCCGCAGTCGTAAAGTTTTTTTACGAAGTCGAAGGTGAGAACGGCGAGTTTGTCGTTTTCACCTGATATGGCAAACGTCGGCGGAAAGTCCTTTGTCACCCAGTATATCGGCGAAATTTGCTTTTTCATATCGTCGTCAAGGTCTTTCACCTCAACCCCTCCGCAGTAGGACTGAGTGTAGATGCCGATGTTCTTAAAGCCAGTCGTGGTCGCCTTTTCCATGTCGTACACGCCGCAGTTGAGCACAAGTCCCTTTATCTTTTGATGACGGGAACGCTCGTCGAGGTCAAAGAGGGCGTTGTACTCGGGATTTGTGGAGATCGCGCCCGCCATAGCCGAGAGGTGCGCGCCCGCGGATTCTCCGCCGACGTAGATTTCGTCCATGTCGATGTTGTACTCCTCAGCGTGGTCTTTCAGCCAGGCGAACGCCTTGTAGACGTTTTCTATCATCTTCGGGTGCGAATACATAGGCGCTTCGCCGTAATAGATACTCGCTACAAAAAATCCCTTCTCCGCAACGCGAGTGGTAAATCCCTCGCGGGTGCCCGGGTAGCCGCCTATCCAGCCGCCTCCGTGAATGTAGACGAAGACTTTTGCCTTTTTGCTCTTGTCTCTGTCCTTGCGCTCGTAGATGTTGAGATACATGCGCTTGTCGTTTTCGTCATAATGCACAAAGCGCGTAGTGCGCACCTTGCGCGACTTGTTTGCGTTAAATATCGTAAGCAGTCCGACGAGTTCGTTCTTCACGTGACCGCCGAAGACGTAGGCGTATTTGACGTCATATGCCGCCCGTTTTGCCGCACGCTTTGCGCGCTTCACCATCTTGCGGGTGTTTGATTGAAGTTTTGCCTCGAACTCTTCCCTTGCGATTTTGTTTTCAAGCTCCTTGCGCCTGAGTTCGAGTTGGACGTGCTTAAAGTCGAAGAGCCTGCGCTTTTCGCTCTCCGTCATGTTCTTATTCGTGAGGAACTTCTTGCCCGTGTAATCAATTTTTCGCTTCATAACTTGAAAAAACCTCGCCTTGTTTTTGCGCGAGGTTTTGATTTTATGCCTTTTCTATCGTGTAGCCGTCTTTGCTATCCTTAATTGTGTATCCCTTCTCGGATATAAGCAGTCGAAGACTGTCCGCCGTGCCCCAGTCTTTGGCTTTCTTTGCAGCGAAACGCTTTTCTGCAAGGTCCTTGACTTCCTGCGGAATATCGTCTTCTTCCCCGTTTTTCTCGTTTGTCTTTGCCTCGTAGTAGGCGATAAACTCGGCGGGAGCGTGACGGAAGAGCCCGAGGAGTCCGTAGGTCTCCCTTATTTGCCTTGCATCGCTGACGCAGGACGCATCCGCCGCTTTAAGTTTTTGTTTTATACGCTTAAAGTGCCCGAACAGGTCGGCAAGAGCCTTTGCGGTGTTGAAGTCGTCGTCCATAGCGCGGTTGAATTCCGCGTCGATTTCGGGGTTTCCGCCCTCCGCGACAAGCCCGGATTTGTCCACCTCGTCAAGCACCTTATAGAAGTCGTACATGTGCTTATCCGCGTCCGGGAAGAGGTTGTCTGTTATGTTGATGTCTCCGCGGTAGTTGGTCTGCAAAAGCGCGTATTTGACAGTCTCGGGCGAATACTTGTCCAAGAGGTCGGCAAGGAGAATGCTGTTGCCGAGCGACTTGCTCATCTTTTGTCCGTTGACTTTGATGAGTCCGTTGTGAATCCAATATTTGGCAAACGGCTTGCCCGTGAGCGCCTCCGTCTGCGCAATTTCGTTCTCGTGGTGCGGGAAGATAAGGTCTCTACCGCCGCCGTGAATGTCTATTTGCTCGCCAAAAGCCGCCCTGTTCATAGCCGAACACTCTATGTGCCAACCCGGTCTGCCCTTGCCCCAAGGAGATTCCCAGTACACTTCGCCCGGCTTCGCGGACTTCCACAGCGCAAAATCAAGAGGGGTTTTCTTGTTCTCTTCGTTCTCGATACGCACGCTTTCATAGGCGTCCTCTAAGCGTCTTCCGCTGAGTTTGCCGTAGCCTTTGAAACTCTCGACCGAGAAGTATACGTCGCCCCTCTCCGTCGCATAAGCGTTGCCGTGCTCGATGAGTTTTGACACAAAGTCGATTATGTTCTCTATATTGCAGGTGGCTTTGAGCCAAATCGTAGGATCGTCCACCTCGAACTTGCGCATAAGACGGTCTATACGCTCTATCATCATCTCCGCATATTCGAGCGCGGGAATGCCCGTCTCGTTGGACTTGGCGATGATCTTGTCGTCTACGTCCGTATAGTTGCGGGCATAGTTGACTTTGAAACCTTGCTTTTCAAGGTATTTGCGAATGATATCGTAGATGAGCGCTTGATAGGCGTGCCCTATGTGCGCGTCACCCGACACCGTGATACCGCAGGCGTACATGTTGACGACGCCCGGATTAATCGGAACAAAGTCCTCTTTTCTTCTTGTTAACGTATTATAAATCTTCATGGGGGTGTTCCACCCTTTGTTATATTATTCTTTATTTGTGTCTACAACTCTGTGCGCAAGTTTTTGTTAGGAGTTGCGGAAAAATGAATCCTCAAATTGCAAACCGAACAGTTAAGACCGTGATATTTGGATGAGTTGCTAGGAAGGGCGCCTTTGGAGGGAGGGCGCGTACATAGACGTACGTAACCGACTGCCAAAGACGCGCTGACAACGCAAATCGCCAAATAGCGCGGTCTTACTCTAAAGCGTTGTCTTTGTCAATACTAAGCGAATACTGACAGCAATTTATTCCCTCTTTATCCTCTAACGCTGAAAGCCGCTTGTTTATTCTTGCAAGTTCTTCAAGGATCGGATCGGGGAGCGCCTGAGACATCTCGTCTTCGACCTTTTTGCCGTTTTGACGCACGACTCTGCCCGGCACGCCGACTACCGTCGAGTGAGGCGGAATGTCTTTAAGAACGACACTGCCCGCGCCTATCTTTGAATGCTCGCCTATCGTGACGGGGCCCAAAATGCTTGCGCCTGCCGAGACCATAACGCCTTTTTCAAGCGTCGGGTGGCGTTTGCCGCTGTCCTTGCCCGTGCCGCCGAGAGTTACGCCTTGATATAGCACGCAGTCGTCGCCGACGACGGCTGTCTCGCCGATGACAAGCCCTACGCCGTGGTCGATGAATATGCGGTTGCCGATTTCCGCCGCCGGGTGGATGTCTATGCCGGTGCGCATCTTCACCCTATAAGAAACGTAAAACGCTAAGCGCTTGAACCCCTTTTGCCAGAGTTTGTGCGCATAGCGGTAGTGTACGAGCGCCTTGTAGCCCGTATATGTACGCTTGACGAGCCTGCGACTCGTCGCCGCAGGGTCACTTTGCATAATCTTGTCTAAATCAAGTTTTAGCGCTTCGCGTATTGTCATAGTTTAGTCTTGTTTTTGCTCGTCGGAAGATGTTGAATCTTGTTTTTGCTCCGCCGCGCCCTGTTCTTCTGCTTTTGGCGCGCCTTGGTTTTCTTCAACCTTTTCTTCTACTTTTTCTTCCGCCTTATCTTCAGGTCTATTGAGTTTTGAAGAGAAGAGAGTCGCGTCGTCGGACGTTTCCTCGCCGAAGAGTTTGTTGATCTCGTCCTCGTAGATCGTCTCCTTGTCAAAGAGGAGTTTGACCATAGCGTCCATGATAGGACGATTCTCTTTCAATATATCGAGCGCGACCTTGTATTGTGCGTCCAAAATCTTCTTGACTTCCTCGTCTATCTTTGCGGCGACGGCGTCACTGTAGTTGAGTTGCGTCTGATAGTCGCGGCCGAGGAAAACTTCTTCGCTTGCGCCGAGGTACATATTGCCGATTTCATCGCTCATACCCCACTCGGTGACCATCTTGCGAGCGAGTTGCGACGCGCGCTGAATATCGTTGGACGCGCCCGTGGAGATATCCTCGATGACGAGTTCCTCCGCAGCACGGCCCGCGAGGAGCATTGCGATGTTGTCAAGGAGTTTGCCCCTTGTCATGTGGTTGTCGTCGTTGTCAGGAAGCGTAATCGTATAGCCTGCCGCCTGTCCGCGCGGAATGATGCTGACTTCGTGCACGCTGTCGCAATGCTTCATAAGTTTTGCGACGATCGCGTGACCGCTTTCATGATATGCGGTGATGCGCTTGTCGGACTCCGTGACGACGCGGCTCTTCTTTGCGGGGCCTGCCATAACCTTGTTTATCGCCTCGCTGATGTCCTTCATGGTGATGAGTTTTCTATCCTCGCGAGCGGCGAGAATCGCTGCTTCGTTCAAGAGGTTTTCAATATCCGCGCCGGTAAATCCTGACGTGAGACGAGCAAGGCTCTTGAAGTTGACTTCGTCTGCGAGAGGTTTGTTCCTTGAATGGACTTTGAAGATCTCCTCTCTGCCCTTGACGTCCGGGACGTTAACATAGATTTGACGGTCGAATCTGCCCGGTCTCATAAGAGCGGGGTCGAGGATATCGACGCGGTTTGTCGCCGCCATGACGATGATAGAACTCTCCGCCTCAAAGCCGTCCATTTGAACGAGCAATTGGTTGAGGGTTTGCTCTCTTTCGTCGTTGCCGCCGCCGAGGCCCGCGCCTCTTTGTCTGCCCACTGCGTCGATTTCGTCTATAAAGATGATGCACGGCATATTCTTCTTGGCTTGATCGAAGAGGTCTCTCACGCGTGACGCGCCGACGCCGACGAACATCTCTACAAAGTCGGAACCGCTTATCGAGAAGAACGGAACGTTCGCCTCGCCTGCGACAGCCTTTGCAAACAAGGTTTTACCCGTGCCCGGAGGGCCGACGAGCAATACGCCGCGCGGAATGCGCGCGCCGATATCGGTGTATTTCTTCGGGTGTTTCAAGAAATCGACGATTTCTTGGAGTTCCTGCTTTTCTTCCTCCGCACCCGCTACGTCGGAAAAACGCACCTTGATGTCTCGCACTTGGTTTGCGGAAGTCTTGCCAAAGTTGAGCGCTTGGTTGTTCGTGCCGTTTGCGCGACGGATGATGAGGACGATGATGACAAAGAACACCGCATACAAGAGGATCGGCAGAAGCGTCGTGAGCCACGCTCCGCGGGACGGATCGTTGTATTGGACTTTGAGCCCTGCTATCTTGTCCGCTATATCCGCTTTGCCCGCCTCTTTTGCGTCGTTCGCCCACTTTGCGAGGTCGTCGCCGATTAGCGCGCGGGACGGAATGTATGCAACGTATTTGAAAGTCTTGTCGCCCGTCTTCTTGATGGATACGGAATAGGAGCCGTTGATGTAGAGGGTCTCTACCTCGCCGTTTTTGAGCATGGCTTCCAAACTACCCTCTGAACCGGCATAATAAACCTCTTTCGGTCTCGTGAGTTCGTATGCAAGCACAAACGCCACGACAAGAACGATGATTATGCCGATGATAATGAAAATTCTTCTTGTGGATGGTTTCATGAATCCTCCTGACAGGATTAGTCTATGCGTACCCGAGAGTTTTAACCCTTGATTCGTCATATATAATCACATTTACAATAGTTTATTATAGAAATTAAACGAAAAAAAGTCAACGCAATTCGTATCTGCGCCGATTATTTTCAAGTATAGAGTAGAAGAAAAATATTAAATTATTATTAAAAATTGAAAATCTTGACAATATTAACGCAAAAGCGAGTTTTGATTGCATGCAATCCAAGCGAGTTGCACGCTGTGCGTGCGCTAATTTTCGGGGATAAATCCCCCTCACCTAATTGACTTGAACAAGAATATACAAAGACACGAAATATACAAAGACACGAAGTGTCCGTCGCAAGTCGTTATGGAAGAATTGTATTTTTCCGCAACTGAACGAGCAAAGCGAGAGAAAACTCGCTGAGGTTGTTTACAACTGAAAACTCGCTGAGTGTGCTTGCGCACGAAAATTAGCTGAGATTGCCTGCAGCAGGCAATCAGCTTGCCGCAAAAGTTGTTGCCGCCGCAACAACTTTTGCGGCATCTAACGCCATATTTTGCACGAAATCAAAGTTTACGCCCATGAGACCCAGCATAGAATCGTCGTCGTTTTTTGCAACGACTCCAAGGAGTCCGACGTCTCCGACGCGCCTCTTTCTGCCCTTTATTGCGGCGGGACAAACTCCGTCTTTTCGCACGACGAAACTTCCTATTTTGTCTCCGAGGCTTGCGTCTACCGCAAGAATAAGACTCCCCTTGTGCACGGTGTTTATAAAGTTCAGCCACTCGTCCATGTTTTTGCCGTTCACGGGCGTTTCAGTCGTGCCGTACACAAAGCAAGGAAGGTCAAATCTTTCCCTTAAAGCGTCGGCGACAAGCGGTGCGAATGCGTCGCCCGCGATAAGAGGCGTGCCGAAACATACGACAACCAAATCTTTTGAAAGCGACTTAGCGGCGTTTTCGTCCTGTCCGAAGGACTTGCGGGCGGTTGAAATGTGAAATTTTAGGGCTTCTAACGCGGTTTTTTGGCAAGAATTTTGTTTGAACGTGTTTTCCATATATCTATTGTTGCCCAAAAATCGTGCGCTCATACACAAAAATGATGTTGCATATTTATCTTTATTAAGTTATAATAAATTGAATAACTATAACGAAACACGCGCGCAGTAAGGCTGTGCACACACAAATTAGGCTTATGACAACACATATTCTTTCAGCAACTTTTTCTTATGCGGATATCGCGTTCCTCGCAATTCTTGTGCTCGGACTCGTCATCGGACTTATCCGCGGATTTTCAAAGTCCTTCAAGGGCTTCTTCCTTGCGGTCGCAATCATACTCGGCGCGCTTTTGCTCGTCGGGGCGCTCTTCCCGAAGGTGAGAACGATAGGCGTTTTTGACCAACTCGACGCAAAGATAGTGGAAAGCTCTAACGGCTGGGGCGAAGCGTTCAACAGCCCGCTCTACAAAAACGAGGACGGCAGCTTCTACGTCGAAGTCCAAAGAGACGGCGAAATGCAAAAAGTCCCGCTCTCAAGCGTCGACGGCTTTAAGGGGTGGATCGCAAACTTCCTTGCTTCCAAATTCGTGACGGAAGAGGGCGTATCCCTCGGCAAGGTAGCGGCGGACTATATCACAAACCTTGTGGTCGCCGTGAGCACGTTTATACTGATATGCGTGGCGCTCGGGCTGATATGCTGGATAATACGCAAGATATTCGCGGGCATGCACACGTCCGAGAGCGTAGCTCTCAAATCTATCGACAGGGTTCTCGGCGCGCTTATCGCCGCCGCCCTCACGCTCGTGTTCCTGCTCGTCGTGCTTGCTATCCTGCACATCTTCGACAGCAAGATAACCGTCGTCACGGACTATCTCAAAAATTCGTCCGTCACGGGCTATCTGTACGAACATAATCCGATTTCTACGGTTTTCTCAAAAATTTTCGGCTAATAGTGAGGTGAGATATGAAAGTTTTAAGAGGCACTTTAACTTTTGTTCTCGGTATGATAATCGGTATCATACTCTTCGTTCTTGCCATAGGCGGTACGGTTGTTGCGCTCGGTATGGCGGTTAAAGTCGGCGATTTGCAGTCAAAAGTCACGGATCAGGAGATCATCTCTTCCGAGAGCAACCTCTACGGCGAGACTATACTTGACGCGGTCAAATCCGTCATCGACGACGTGAAAGGCTTTGATACGCTCACACTCTCCACCCTCTACAACCACTACGGCATCTCCGTGCTTAACGGCGTCGGCGGAATAGACTTTACGAACAAAGATTTTTACTCCACTCCGCTCAAAACGATAATGAACGACTTTTCCGTCGTCGTCAACAGCTTTACGCTTCGCGACGTCAGTTCCCTCACGGGCAACGACTTTGAAGAATATAATCTCCCTATTCTCACGGACAACCTCGACAACAACGTGCGTACGGCACTCGACAACATTTTGGGCTCTATCAAAGGCGACCTCACCGTCCGCACGATAAAGACAAAACTCATCCCGGATTTCAACGTTGAAAACGACCTTATCGGCGCACTCCAAGACATTCCTTTCTCGCGTTTCGGCAGCGCAATAAACGCTTTCAAACTTTGCACATTCCTCACCGTCAACACGGACACGTTCGTGCCTTACGGCGAAGTGCGAGTGTTTGTTAAAGCGGACAGATACGAACAAGTCTCGAAGGAAGACCTCAAAAACGCGTCGTACGTCGTACCCCACGGAGTCGAGACGTTCAACGCGGACGCCGTCGCCTCTACCGAGGGCGGCAAAGAGGACACCTTGATTCAAAAGGAACTCCGCTTTGTAAAGAAAGAAAAGGACGGCGCGACGTCCTACGTCGTGGACAACTCCTGCTACGGGGAAGACTTTGACGCGGACAAGACCGAACTCACGTTCTTCCGCCACGTCGAATACGAGCCGTATAAGGCGGGAGAGACGTATCCTGCGGATACGGAGTTCTTTGTAAAATCCTACGCAAACCGCGTGACGAAGTTTGACAACACTCTCCCCGGCACGTACGAACTCTATTTCAAGGGCTTCCTCTCTCTCAAAGACCTGTATGTGAACGACGGCGGCACTATGGTGGAACTGAATTCTAAGGTCTTAGCCCCAACAATCAACGCATACGCCTGCGCCTACAAGGACGCGGACGGGAACTTCGTTCCTGCGACATCTTATTCCGTCACGGACGAAACGATAAAGAAGGAGAGCAAACTCAAGCGCACGGACGCGCCGACGCGCGAAGTGTACTTCAAGGTGCATGACGGCACTTTCAAGCCTCTTCTTCAGTCCTTTGCGTATCTCTCCATTGCGGAATTGCAAGATATGGACGACTTTGTCGACGGTATCACAATAGGCGACGTCGTCGAAGTCAGCGAATCTTCTCCGAAGATTTTGCAGGCGCTCAAAGACACGTCTCTTAACAAGATGTCGGACAGAGTCGACGAGCTGCGCCTTGACGAAGTCATCGAAATCAACGACGAATCTTCTCTCATTCTCAAATCCTTCAAGAAGAAGGGCACGCGTATAAACGGACTCGGCGACGCCGTGAAAGAACTTAAAATCGACGAAGTCGTGGAAATCGACGACGACTCCCCTCGCCTCATGCAGTCTCTCAAAAAGCGCGAATGCAAGATAGACGAACTCGGCGACGTTATAGATACGCTCACGATGGCGGAGATCATCGACATATATGAGTATCACCAAGTGGAAACCTCCGATTCTTTGTCAGACAATAAATTCCTTGTCTGGCAACATGGCGCCGACACACAAGTCGGGTATGTAAAATATGACGAGACAAGGCACGCAGACGAACCCGTCAGATACAACTATGACGGCACCGAATACGTCGAAGTCTTAGACGGAAAATATGTCTACACAGACACTCCGACGACGTTTGTGAAAGATTCAAGCGGTAAGTATATCAAGAGCCCTATCGCATTTGAGCCTGTAAACAGAAGCCTTGCAACAATAGAAGCGGCATATAAATACACCTGGGTAAAAGGCAATCTTGATCCGTCGACTCCGGCTGACGTGGACACCTTCACAGCTCTCGCTGAAAGCGGCAACATATACTACTTTGACGACTCGGACTATCTAAACAACGTCACACTCTGCACGTACTTGTTCTCACAAGGCGCAACCGACAGTTCAAAACTCGACAATCTCTATTATAGAGAAAACAGCGCGCTTGGCACGGGCAACTCATACTATCAATTCAGCGAACCGAATCTCTTTGTGAATGTGCTTGGTGTGTTTATCCCGTATGAAGCGACAAACCCGGCGCATTATGATATGACGGTTTATGCCCTGCAAACGTCTCCGTACGTTGCCGGCGACGAAAGCGACTATAAGTACTACGTGCGCTATGACGAATACAAGGACGTGGCTGTGAGCAACGACGGCACAAACTACACCTACGACCTTGGTGGAACGAAACTCGGCGCGGCAAACAAATATTCAAGACAATACTGCGAAAGCGTATATCTTAAATGCGACGATTTGACGCTTTACCCTATCGACCAATACTTTGTGTTCATCGACGGCAAATACGTCAAGTATGACGCGGAAAAACACGAAGGACTGGATACGTTCGTTATCGTTCAAGCGTTCCTTGCAGACGAATCGCAGGTTGAAACTCTTGACGCAAGCGATTATACAAGAGTACACGTCATTCACGAAAAGAGCGCGCCTGTGCTCAGAATGATGCGCGAACACAACATCAACGATATGAGCTCCGTTGTCGGAGACGCGGTAATCGACGATCTCATGGACATCTCCCCTGACAATCTGTTCGGCACGGACAAGATCAAAAACTCAAAGATCAGCGATCTCGGCAGCGCAATGAGCGGTTTGATGAACGAAATGACAATCAACAAGCTTCTCGATTGGGCAAACGTCACGACCATTGATCCAAAAGTCAAGTCCGCTATCGGAGACGCAACGCTTACGTCCTTCTTCAACAGTTTGACATATCAAAACGGCTCGATCACCGTCAATATGCTCGAACTCTATGGACTTGAATAACACACACTTCGTGTGGTTAATAAACGAGCATTGAACGAACAAATAAACGTGGTTCCGCATCTCTTCTTTATGTACGGCGACAAAACCGCACGGTTTTTATGATTAGACAATATTCGCAAGAAGATAACAAGGCAGTCAGATACACCTGTCACGCCTCATCCAAGAACCCTGCACACAAGGCATCTTTGCGCCTTGTGTGTATGCTATACTGCGACTACTACCTTGCGACGGACAAGAGCCATGCGTTCGTGGCTACGGATGAATTTGACAAACCGGTCGGCTACGTGCTGTGCGATACGGATTTCAAAAAATATTCGCAAATTTATCCGACCTACATTGCGGACGCAAAAAAGGAGAGCAGGAAAGACTTTGCAAACAGCAAACTCATTTTGAAAAGTTGCGAAGAGATAGCCTCGGACTACCCCGCGCATCTGCAAATCAACGTCTTGCCCGCCTTTCAAGGACGCGGAATAGGCAGAGCGCTCGTGGAGACCGAACTCGCCCGCCTTAGAGGCGAGGGAGTGCGCGGAGTACACGTCGTCATAAAGCAGACCAACAAGGACGCAATAGCCTTTTTTGAGCGGTTGGGATTTGCCAAAATCCTGCGGATAAAGAGAATGTTCTTCGTGCTTGGCATCACCCTGCTTTAATGCTTGCTACAAATGAAAAAGCCATCTTGATAGATGGCTTTTTGTTTTTCTTTTTTGCTCTGTTGTATTGACAAACTTAGTTCTTGTTTGCCTCTGCGCCGAGTGCGTCGAGGATCTCGAAGACAATATTGCAGGAGTTCTCTGCCGCGATATCGCCGAAGTTCGCATAACTCTCGTGCGCCTTGCCGTCCGCCTTGTCCGAAAGCGCGCGAATGACGACAAAAGGAACGCCGTATCTTATGCAAATCTTTGCGACGGACGCACCCTCCATTTCGCAGGCTACGGCGTTGTATTTTGTTTGAAGCATAGCGACGTAATCTTCCGATGCGATAAACTGATCTCCCGTGGCGATAGTGCCCTTGTGCACGAACTCCGCGCCGAGCACTTTCACCGCCGCGTTGTAGGCGATGTCGACGAGCGCCTTGTCGCACTCATAATACTCGCCCGGCTTGTTGCCGAACCCGGGATCGCCGGATCTCCACTCGAAGCCATCGTTGGTGATGATGCCGTAGTCGTGCTCTACAAGGCTTGTTGCGACGATCTCGTCAAGGACGTCCGTTCCGTCCGCGACTCCGCCCGCAATACCCGTAAAAATCAATTTTTCGATGTTGTAGTTGTCAAGCAAAATCGTTGCACCCGAGGAGGCGAACACCTTGCCTATTCCCGACTTTGTGATGACGACGTTTTGTCCGTGCAGGGTGCCGATATAGTATTTCTCTCCGCCAATCGTCTCCTCGCGCTCGATACTTGCGTCTCTAACAAGCGCGGCAATTTCGTTGTCCATAGCCGAGATTATGCCGATATACTGCTTGTCGGACGCAGGATTTTTCTCCGCCTTTTTGTCGCAAGCGACAAAACTTACGGCTGAGACAAGCAGCACGATTGTCAAAATCAAAACTACTGAAATCTTTTTCATTTGCAAACTCCAAACGAACACGCGTGGCGCCGATATTTTGCAAAATCGCTACTTTATGACGTCGTTTTATGTGCATAACCTATATTTTTGGCAATTTTTTGTTTTCTTTGTCCTTTGCCGTCAGGAATCGAAGAAATTGTTTCCGTCGTCCGTCACAAGGCGCTCGGTGTGCGGGTACTCGAATATCGCGGGGTTTGCCTCGTTGGCTTCGAGGTAGGAGACGAACTCGTTTGCATACCACTTTGCCATCTCGAGGTTGTGCATGCGGAAGTAGCCGCAGTTGACTGCCGTTGCGCCCGGGACTTCGGTCGCGTCGTCCACCGCCTTGAATGCGGCGAGCAAGAGCGGATAGAGGTCTTGCGGTGCGCGGTCGCCTTTCAAGATGAGGTAGAAGCCGGTGAGACAGCCCATAGGCCCCCAATAGACGACCTCGTCCTTCCAGTCCTTGTCGTTGCGCAAATACGTCGCGATGATATGCTCGAGCGAGTGCATAGCCGCCACGTCGATGACGGGCTCTCTGTTCGGGCGTTTGAGCCTTATATCGTAAGTCGTGACCGAATATTCGCCAAGTCGGTCCACCCTGCTCGTGAATATGCCGGGGACGATGCGCGTATGGTCAACCGAAAAACTTTGAATGAGTTCCATAACTTTCTCCTTTGCTCGTTTCTTTCCTTATTATACAAAAACAAGAGAAAAAAGTCGACAAAATCGCCGACTTTTCTTGAATGTGAGTATTTGAAGCGATGATTAGACCTTCAACTGGTCTTTGTCGAGCTTCTTTTCGTTGCCGCCGAAGTTCAAGATGTCGTTGTTCAACTCTTCCGCTTCGTCGTCGAGATCGAGATCGAAGCGTTCGCCGCCTTTATCTGCGGCTTTTTCTTCCACTTCCACCTCGCCTTTGTTTTCGACCTTTTGTTCCGCTTTGTTTTGGATTTGCGGTTCGTCTTCGAGATCGATGTCGATGTTTTCAACCTGTGGCTCGTCTTGTTTGACCTGTGGCTCGTCGACTTTTTTGTTTGCTGCGGTGTTACCTTTGATCGGTGCCTCACCAAGTCTTGTGAGTCTTGCGTCTTCCGCCGCTATACGCTCCGCCATAGTCTGTTGCGGGATATCGCTGGTCAGATCCTCGCTTTGCATATACTTGTTGGCAATAAATTGCTCTTTGGAGCGCTTTGCGTTTTCGACGTAGCGATCATACAGCTCGTTCTTCTCTTCCTTGCTCAGTTCGTTAAGGTCAAAGTCTGCGCCCGGATTCTTTTCGTTGAATTTCTTCGCGTAGTCTCTGAGGTAGTCGTTTTTGGACATGAGTTGATCCGCTTCGAACATCTTTGGCGGATTGTCGCCAAACTTTCTGCCGTCCAACTGCTCGTTGCGTCTGTTGAGGTAGTCCTCGGTGATTTTTCCGTGACGGAACGCTTGAAGGAGTTCATCCTTGCGTTCTTTGACAGCATCGTCCAGTTCCTTCTTAGCGTCGTCAAGCTGTTGTTGCGCTCCTGCAGCGCCTTTGCGGACGGCCTTTTGCGCTCTCTCGATATTGGCTTGAAGAGTTTTGAGATCTTTGTTGAGGTCTTTGTCATCTTCGCGAACGCTGTCGCCAAAGTACTTCACCGCGTCCGACTTCTTGTAATCTGCGAAGCTCTGTTGCACGTGGTATTTTTCCATCTCGTCAAGCTCAAGCTCGTCGACGTTAAGGCTGATCTGTCCCTTGCTCACCTGTTCGGTCAGCATATTTTTGACGAAACTCGGGGCGTCCGAGGCAAGACTATTGAGAGTCCTGTACACTTCACTCGATTTGTCGAGGTCAGGACGTGCCGTAAGGAACTTGATCGCCGCTCTCTGCATTGCTCTCACGCAGCGAATAGGCTGCAATTCGCTGACAGACAAACGCTCTTTTTCTGGTTTTGGCAGATCCTTGGCGATCATCTCCATAAATTTGCCGCCTTCTCTCATGACGCGATCCGCAAACTCTTTCGGGTCCTCGGGGTTGTTCATGAGGTACTCCATTTCGTCGAAGTACTTTGGCGGAATGATCGTCCTCGTATTAAAGTCCATCGTATGTGCGCCCAAGAGAGAAGCGTCCTGTTGCGGGTCTTTGACAAACAAAAACCGCTCGATGTGCTTTGTCGCAGTCCGCCATAACTCATTGCGAACTTCGGATAATTCGCTGACAACCTTTTGACCGGACAAAATATGCGAATATTCAGCCGCGAGATTCTTCTCCCTAAGCGCAGGATCTTTTTCCACTTCGCTGAGGTTCTCCGCCAATCTGCTTGTCTCATAGAGGTCTAAGTTGCCGTTCTGTACGGGAACGAAAGCCTCGTACATCGCCTCGGCGCCCGACTTACCTTTTATTGTAAGGTTGATGTCGTCTTTTTTGACGTGTTTTTCGACTTGATAATTCAAAAACGCTCGAGGATCTTCAAGGAATTTGTCATAGTCGTAGTTTTGCTCTTTAAGTTCGCGATATACCAAATAGATACCGCTGAGCGCGGACGTGCCTTTCGTGTCGGCGCGGAACTCGGGCGGTAAAGCTCCCGTACGCTCCAAATCCATGTTGCCCGGGAAGAATCCGCCATCCTCTACGCCGTACAGTTTGCTCGCCATGCCAATAAGTTCTTTGGCACGGTCGTATTCTTGGATCATCTTGTCGGCGAGTCCAACCGCTTGCAACTTGTCCACAGGATCGTCGCTGTGGATCTTCGCCCAAAATTCGTCATGCGCTTTGCCATACTTGTGCAATGCGTAGACCTTGTTTTCGCCTTCTTCCACACTGAATGGCGCATCGTCCAAGCCGTATTCGTCAAATTTGGCAAAGATATCTTTGATCGCCTTCTTCGTCTCGGGATGATACTCGAATTTTTGCTCTTTGAATCTCTGATACTCTTCTTGCGCTTCAGGTTTGACGATTTCCCATCGTTCTTTCCCGCTTTCCGTCTTAAATTCTTCTTTTATTTCACCCGCCCAGGTCATTTCCATGTTGCCGCGAGGGGCGACGTCGAATCCTTGCGCCTTTAGCCCCTGTAAACCATAGGCCCGACGCGTGTTATTAATGCCGTACTTTTCTTGTTCTCTATCTAAGCGGAGAGATCCGACTTCTTTGATATATTCCTTATCTATGTCGGACATCATATCCTGAACGCGGTCGAGTTTTGCCATGACCTCCGCTTTGCGCTCGTTGGTCAACGGTTTTCCGTCCAAGAACGACATTTGACCGAACATGGTCTTGACGGAGTCAAACTCTTTTTCGTAGCGAGTAACCTTGGCTTCGTCGAGCGTCATTCTTTCCAACGCGGTCTGTTTTGCGTCCGCTTTGAGAGCGACGGATCTCACTTGGTCCTCAGGGATGGCTTTGATGAGCGGCTCCCATATCGCAGGGTTTCTTTCGATTTGAAGTCGACTGAGGCTCTTGGATTTCATCGCGGATTCTTTTGAGTCTGCGTCCATAACGTCGTATACTTTCTGCTTGTCGTTGTCCGAGAGCGTCTTCCACGCTTCGTCAACTAAAACGAACATACGCTCTTCGTCACGTTCTCTTTGTTCGAATTCTTCGCGATTTTTCAGCCAGTTGTCGCCTACGATAGGTGTGGTCAAAGCCGTTCTCAGTTCGTTTACTTTTGCAAGAAGAACGTCATTGGTGACTTGTTGACCGGGCTTAAACCACTTGCCGCTGAAATCGACAGGCTCCGGCTCTTTTTCCTCTTGTTTTTCGGCTTCGACCGCCTTTTCTTCCGCTTTGACTTCGGGCACCGTCGTCACAAAGCCGAGTACTTCGGCGTTTTGTTTGAGCACATACTGTGCCATATCCCTTTGACGCTCGGCTTTTTGTTCTTCCGTCATGTCGTCGGACTGCGGGAATAAATCGGGGAGTTCGTCATATTCATATTTAGGATCGTTAAGCTGTTTCTCGCGCGCTCTCTTGTAGCCCTCGGAAATACGCCCTGATTTCACGTCTTCGCCGAGTTGCTTGATGTAGGCTTGTTTGGCTTCGTCGAGTTTTTGATTTCTCGTTATATTGAGGACTTGTATTATTTCATCGGTGGCGACGTTTTGAATGCCGATCTCATCAACTCGAGCGGCAATACGCGAGTTTATCTCCGCAAGTTCTCCGTCTTTCAACTTCAACATCGACTTGTTGAACTCTTCGTCAGGCTCGAGGTCTCCTACTACCTGATACGTTGGGTGGAACCCGGCGACCTTCTGTTCAAACGTCTCAAACTTCTTCGCATACTTATCCGTCGTTTCGGTGACTATATCATCGTGTTCGTCGACGTATTTTTGCAAGCGGGCGATCTCCGCCGTGTTGCCGTCTTTTTGGGCTTGTGCAAGTTGCTTTTGAGCATCTACGAGTTTCTGCCTTTCCTCTTCCGGCATTACAAGGTCTAAGAGATAATCTTTTCCGTTGGTCAAAAGTCCTTTGAGCGCTTGGTAAGACGGATCGTCTTTTTCGGCGTGCTTTGCCATCAAAACCTTGCTCGCGGCTTCTTGAGCGAGCTCCAAGAGTCTGTTGCCGGCAAACGCCGGTTGCTCATATAGCCGCCCGTTAGAGCCGAGGACCTTTTGTGTTTTTGAGAGATGATAGAATTCTTTGATGCTGTTGTCCAAGAATTCTTTCATCTCGCCGACAGACTTGCCGTTCGTTTGCAAATATTCCAACTCGTTAAACGCTTCGGGTTCTTTGTAACTAAACGTCTTTGGGTCATAAACCTTTACACCGAGCAAAGATGCGTCTTCACGCGGCTCGGTCACAAAAAGCAAGCGGTCAAGATGCCCCTTGGTGTAGGCGACAACACGGCGTCTACAGTCGCTCAGTTCTGCGTTTTGAATGACGTTTTCATACAAAAACTTGTTCAAGCCTGCGTTGTGAGCGCGAATCTCAGGGTCGGAGTCGTAGAACAAAAGCCCCTCGAAGGCGCGCGCCGCACCGTACGAATTGGCGGTCACCAAAACTCTTTCATCCCGTCTGCTTGCCTCAAACAGCGCCGCACCGCCCGCTTTTCCTTTCATTCCTTTGTCGATTCCCAAAGCGTTTTCCCCATAGTAGGAATCGCGCAATGCCTGTGACGGATGATCCAAAAACTCCTCCATGGTCATTCCGTTCGCTTGGGCGTAGTTCATTGCAATAAATACCGAGTTGAACACCGTGACGGCTTCGTCATAGCGATATTCAGGAGGAAAAGTGCCGTTTCTTACGACGTCAATGTTGCCCGGTTTTGCAAAATTGTCGGAGGTGCGATCAACAGGGAAATTTTCTCGGACGAAATCGAGCATCTCATTGACGTGTTCCTTTTCTTGGAGCATAGCCTTGGACGCTTCGGCGATTTTGGTCGCGTCGCCCGATTCGACTGCTTTTTTATAATCCTTAATGGTTTTTGCAAGCATGGAAAGTCCATATTCTTTTTCGCCCTGTTCTTTGATGACGCCTTTGCCACCGTAACCGAACTCTTGCATCTTGGAGACCAACGTCAGAATGGACTCTTTGGTCTTTGGCGAAATCTTGTATTCTTGCTCGTTCCACTTGTCGAATTCTTCTCTCTTATCCTCGTTCAGAATAGGATCGACCGACATTGTGGCCATGTTGAATTCTTGGTTCATTACGTTATAATCGAACCCTTGTTCTTTCATCATGGCTTCGCCGGCTTTTTCACCGTCTGTCAGCGCGGCGTGTTCGTATGCCGTGGACAGCGCGAAATACGTGCTCTGAGGATCTTCTCCTGCAAGAGGCCGACGCAAAAAGTCGTTGGCGGCGTCAATGTCCGCCTTCATCTCATCTTTCTGCTCTTGTGAGAGATCTTTCCTTGCGTCTATATCCGCTTTTGCCTTGTCGCTCTCGGCGGTATATGCCTTTTCACCCATCTCTTCCGGCGTTCTTTCCCACGGCACGATATAATTGTCTGCCGTGGCTTTAAGCTCGTTCATCTGCTCGGGCGTGAGCATCTCCGCCAGTTTGCCTTGTACGTACTCGCGGTTGTCAGTGATGAACTTGGGCGTTATGTTGTTGGCAGGGTCCGCAACCTCGGCAATCTGTTCAGGCGTGAGCAAATCCTTGACCGCCTCTTTCGCCTCCTCGATGCTGATGTGCTCATTCAAAATGTTACCGGCAACGTCGAGCGCCTTCACTTCGGCTATATATTTCGCTTGATCCGGACCCTCGACTTTTGACAAATCTACTTTCTTTTGATAGTCCGAATCCGGGCCTTTTAATATTCTTGTGAACTTTCCTCTGACGCTACGAGGTATGTATTCTTTGTCGGGAGCGTCTTGATAGATTTGCATCTTTTGCTCGTGCGTCAACATCCCGACAATCTTGTTTATGACGGCATCGGCGCACAATCTGGCTGCCGTTCTCGTCTCGGTTACACGTTGCGTATAATGCAGTTCTGTCTCGTCTTTTTCTCGCGGAGCGCCTTTTGCGTACGATGCATTACAAAAATTCAAAAAAGCCGTGCCGAAAGTCTCTTTGTTCAGCGTCTCGTTTTCTTTTCCGAACGGAATGCGCCACTCATATTTTGACGGTTGTCTGTCTTTAGGCATAAATATATACTCCTAGTATTGTTTTCTTTTTTCAAGTTCATTATAAACTATGAAACATGACGAATCTATTACAAATCGCACCTTTTCGGCAAATTTTTTGTAATCTTTTATTCGATAATAACAATTATATGTATTATATAGAGAAAAGTCAATTTGATATCTTTTAAGGATAGAAGAAAAAGCTTTTTGAAAATCCCCGTCAAAGTTAAAAACCCGCGTCACCCGACATCGCACCTGCCTGTGCTACATTTTTTTGGCAACTTTTTGGCGCGAAAAACTGCCGCTTGTTTGGACAAAAAAACAATTACTTCGCTTTTTGCAATCGTGGCAATCCCCTTGCTCAAAAAAATTGCAAAATCCGCTATAACCCTGCATCTAACCGCTCCAAAATGAAAGAGCGGCATAGCGGTTGTGCCGTGCCACTCTCCCTTTTAGAGGTAAGAACCTATGATGACACCGTGTGCGGTGTGTTTCGTTTTTTGTATCAATAGAGCCTATTTCTTGAGGGGATCGAGTTCCACCTTCTTTTGGTTGCCGATGGCGAGGATGTCATAGTTTCGCTCTTCGGCGTCGTCGTCGAGGTTGAGATCGATGCGTTCTCCGCCGTTGTCTACAACTTTTTCTTCCCCTTTCACTTCGACTTTTTCTTCTTTTTCTGCAACGTCTTGCTGTTGCTGAGGCTCGTCGTCGAGATCGATATGGATGTTTTGAACGTTCGGCTGTTCTTGTTGCACGCCTTCCTGCTTTGCTTGCGGTTCGGCTTTTTGCGCCTCTTGCGCCTTCTCTTGCATAGCGAGTTGCGCGTTCTTCTCCTCGATGCGCTCCGCCATAGTCTTTTGCTCGAACTTTTGTCTGAGTCCTAAGAATTCAAGATATTTCTTGGCGACAAATTGGTCTTTTGCAAGCTTTGCGTTGTCGACGTAGTGCTTGTATATCTCGTCTTTTTCGGTCTTGCTGAACGACGCAAAGTCACCTGGATATTTTTTGCGCAAGTAGTCGTTTTTGGACATCAATTCATCCGCCTCGAACATCTTTGGCAGGTTGTCGCGGAACTTTCCGCCGTCCAGTTGCTCGTTGCGCTTGTTCAGATACTGCTCGGTGATACGGCCGTCGCGGAAGTCCTTCATCAACTGCTCTTTGCGGTCTGCGATCGCCTGTTCCAATTTCTCTTCAAGTTCGAGTTTCTTTTGCGACGCCTTATCGATCGCAAAGGCGCTTGTGGCGCGTTCGAGTTCGTGGTTGGCGCGTTCGAGTTCCGCTTGCAGGTTGCTAAACTCACGATTTGCGTTTTTGTCCGCCGTGCGAACGTCCTCGCCGAAGTTTCTCATCTCTCTCGATTTTGCATATTGAGAGAGCGTCATACTCGGGTAGACAGAATCCATCGATTCAAAATCCAACCTATCCAAATCGAGACCTTCGAGTTCGTCCGCAAACTCGCCATCCTTCATTGCTTGGAGACGTTCTCCTATCACCGAAGGACCTTTTTCGATGAAGTCATTCATCGTTTTGTAAGCGTCGCTTCTCTTGTCGAGTTCGGGGTGCGCCACGAGATATTTG
Source organism: uncultured Eubacteriales bacterium (assembly GCA_900322215.1). Lineage (GTDB taxonomy): Bacteria > Bacillota > Clostridia > Christensenellales > CAG-917 > CAG-475. The sequence continues at coordinate 22,081 of ONYW01000005.1, forward strand.
AGAGACGCCTTTTGGATCATTTGAACGACCGTGTCGTTGGTGATACCCAAAGCCGGTTGGTTCTTTTGCATCCACGCCAGCGTTTTCCCGCCTTCCTTCAAAATACGGTTGAGGTATTCGTCAGGCGTTTCTTGCAAATTCCAAAGGTAGTCTATTTCGTCGAAATCCACTCTCGGGCGGGCTTTCATCGTATCGAAATCGTAGGTTGGGAAACCGAGGAGCGAAGCGTCTTGTTGCGGTTCTTTGACGATCAAATAATTGTCCAAGAAACCATTGCCCAAGCGCGGGAGTTCATCTCTGTACCCGATCACTTGCAATTGGAATTGTCCGCTGACCGAATAGGCATATTCGGAAGCCATATTGTTGCGCGCCATCTCGGGGTCGGTTTCGAGCTTCGACATCGTCTCCACCGCTCTGCCTATACGATAAAACTCTTTTGTTCCACGGTTTTGATACGGAGTGATAATATCCGTGATGGCGGCGGCACCGGTTTTTCCTTTTATGGTGTTGTTGACGTCCGTCTCATCGACGACCTTTCGAGTCTCCTTGTTCATATACGCTCTCGGATCGTCAAGGAACTCGTCCAAATTAACATTTTGTTGTTTGAGCGTGCGGTACATAACGTACAAGCCGTTGAGCATGGATACGCCGGATATGTCCTTGCGCCATTCAGGCGGGAACGCGCCGTTTCTTTCAACGTCCATATTGCCCGAATAGAATCCGCCCTTGTCCAAATTGAATGCGTCTTTTGCGATGCCGATGATCTCTTGCACGTGGTTATACTCGGTGATCATCTTCTCCGCCGCCTCGACCGATTTGATTTTTTCCACAGGATCGTTGCTGAAACACGTCGCTTCAAACTCGCCTCTTGCTGTGGCGTAGCGGTGCAATCCGTATATCTTGCCGTCTTCTTCAGGGTTGAACTCGCCTTGATCGAAGCCGTATTCGTCGAATTTGGCGAAAATGTTCTTGACGGCGTCCTTAGTCTCTTGGCGCATTTGGATCTTGCGGTTTTGCAGTTTTTGATACTGCTCCTCATATCCTTCCTGCACCTGGTCCATCTCGACGTCGCCTTCTGAACTCATATAACCGGTCTTTTGACCTTTGACGCCGTCAAAGACGACCGTGGTCTCGTTGTTGCCCTCGATGTGGACTTCGATACCTTCCGATTTGAGTATCTCCTCGGCTGTGTGCGAACGTACGTCGTTCATGCCGTGTTTGTACTCTTCACGGCTCATACGCATGTTCCCGAGCGCGCTGTCATAATCTTTGTCAAGTGCCGACATCAAGTCTTGCGCTTTGTCAAGTTTGCCTTCGATCTCGGCTCTCTTGGCTTCGGTCAACTCTTCGCCCTTGTAATACTTCATTCCTTGCAGAATGCCTTTGACTTCCCCAAACTCTTTGCCGTATAGAGGCACTTTTACTTCATCGATCGAGCGTTCGATTTGCGCTTTGTGCGCTTCGGTTCTATACGCCAAATCTTTGAAGTCCTCTTCGGGAAGGTTGTCGACAATTGCTTTCCAAACTTTGGGATTGCCGAGAGCAGACGTATTGTAATTCTCGATATTGTTGTGCGGGGTAAGCTGCGGATCTTTTTTCTCTTCCGCAGAGAGGAAGGGCTCCGACGCTTTTTTCACGTCGGCCAAAGACATATTCTTGAACGTTTTTGACAGTTCTTTCGCTTGGGCGGACTTGTTGCTTATAAGTTCGGCATAGCGATTTTTCGCTTCTCTTTCCGCCATTTCACGAATTCCGTTCTCCAGAGTTTCGAATACGGCTTGCTTGCCTTCGGGAGATAATTTCTGCATGGATTCTTCATAGAAGAATCTGAGCCGATCCACCTCGCTGGTCGCCGCTTCGATGGACTGTCTCATTTCAAGCCAGTTGTTGCCTTTAACTTCCGGCTCCTTGCGCTGTTTTTCAATGAGTTCCAACTTTGCGACGAACGCTTCCTTGGAAGGTTGTGTGCCCGGCTCGAACCATCTTCCCGTAAAGTCTGTGACTTTTTCCTCCTCGACAACAGGCTTCTCCTCTTTGACTTCGGGGGCTTGTTTTATCTCCTCTTCTTGTGCGACGCCGGTGTTGCTGAATCCGAACGCTTCGGCTTCGTTTTTGGCGACGTACTCTGCAACGTCCCTTTCTCTCAACGCGTTCTGAGCCTGTACGTATACGTCGTACAACGCGTCGCGGTCCGCTTGATCGTAACCGTCGAGTTTTTCTCCCGCCGCTATGAGGCTATTGATATATTCCTCTTTGGACATAGTTTGCGGCACTTGGAAGAAAGGCGGCAAAGTGTCGAACTTATAGTCGGGATCGTTGATTTGTTTGAGGCGCGCGTCTTTGAAAGATTCGACTATGCGCCCCTCCTTTACGTCTTTGTCAAGTTGCGCGGTATAGGCTTCTTTGAGCTTATGAATTTCGTCGCGTTTTTGGTTTATCAAACCGGAGAGTATTTGCGCTTCGTCGTCTTGATCGACTTTTAGCTGCCCGACTTCCTCTCTTCTTGCGTTGAGCCTTTGGTAGAGTTTTGCCTGTTCGTCCAAAAGTTGCTTCATTGACTTGTTGTAGTCTTCGTCAGGCTTCAAATTGCCGCCTTTGGCGAGCGTTTGCGGGTCGATTTGGGCGATCTTATTCTCAAACGCTTCGAGGTTTTGCGCATATTGGGTTTGCGGTTGCGTGACCTTGACCGTGATGTCCTTGAACGCTTTGTTGGCGTCGATATATGCCTTTAGACGCTCGATTTCTTTTTGATTTCCGTCTTTTTCGGCCTGCTCCAGCGCGGTTTCCGCTTGGATGACCTTGTTCTTTTCCTCTTGCAAGAGGGCGTTAACATAGCCTTCTCCGTCCGTCAAAACGCTCTTGAGCGCGTCGTACGAACCGTTGCCCTTCTCGTTGTATTTTGCAATAAGAATCTTGCTTGCGGCTTGTTGAACGAGTGCCACAAACGAGTTGTCCTTGTATGCCGACTGCTCGCACACTTGCCCTTTCAAGTCCAAAAACGTTTGCGTTTTCTTGAGCAACAAATATTTTTTGATGCTTTCGTCAAGAAATTCTTTCATCTCGGCGACAGATTTGCCGTTGTTGTGCAAATAGGCCGCCTCATTGAAAACTTCCGGTTGGTCGTAAGACAAGGTTTTGGAATTGTAGAGCGGCAAGCCTAAAATGGTAGCGGGGGCCATCTCCTCGTGTACGAAGAGATAGCGGTCCATGTGTCCTTGTCGGTACGCAATGCTACGCCTGTTGATATCCATCGACGCATTCTCGAAAACGTATTTTTCGAGCTGGTTGCCAAACCCGTGATTGTGTGCGCGTATCGCGGGATCCATATCCAAAAAGTACATCGCCTCATACGCACGCCCCGCTCCCGATGACGAAAGCACTCGAACGGCGGTGTCGGTTCTGCTCGCTTCAAAGAACGCATCTCCGCCCGTCTTGCCGACAAGGTTAGGTTGCAATCCAGTGCGACCCTTGCCTTCATAGACATATTTGCGTATGCCCTCGGAGGGGTGTTCCAAAAACTCCTCGGGAGACATACCGTTTGCCTCGGCAAAGTTCATCATAATGAAAATTGAGTTGAATGCCGAAACGGCGTCGTTGTAGCGATAGTCCGGCGGGAACGTTGCGTTGCGCACAACGTCGATGTTGCCCGCTTTTGCAAAGTTGTCGCTATGGCGATCGATAGGGAAATTTTGCTTGACGTAATCGAGCATTTCGTCGAGGTGCTCTTTTTCCGTCACCATCGCCTTGGACGCTTTTGCGATCTCGACGGGATCGCCCGCCGCGATGGCTTTTTTGTAGGCGCGTATGGCGCCGGCAAGCGGGGACAGACCGTACTGTTTCGTACCCTCTTCTCCGATGACGCCTTTTCCGCCGTATCCGTACTTTTGCATCATGCCGAACACGTGCTTAATGGATTCTTTGGTCTTGGGCGAAAACTTGAATTCCTGCTTTTCCCACTCTTGGAACTCTTTTTCCTTGCCCTCTTTTAACGTTATATCTGAGGTAACGGTCTTCTCATTGACGACAGTATCGAATATATCGGGGTCCAGTCCCTCTTTTTCGATTTGTTTTTGTGCGGCAGCGTTGCCGTCGCGCAATGCGGCTTTTTCGTAGTCCGTTGACAATTGCATATAGGCGGACTCGGGATCTTCTCCTATTGGCTGACGCAAAAAGTCGTTGGCGGCGTCTATATCCTCCTTCATCTCGGCCTTTTGTTCGGGAGAAAGATTTTCCATCGCGTCGATTGCCGCCTTTGCGGTTTCGCTCTCGGCGGTATAGACCTTTTCGCCCAACTCTTCGTGGGTTCTATCCCATGGGAGTTTGTAGTTTTCCACCGATTTTTGCAATTCTTGCATCTGTTCGGGCTCCAACATTTCGGCAACGTTTTCCGCAACGTACCCCACCAAATCACGTATAAACACTCCGTTTACATACGTTTCGGGTTTGAAGACGGGACCGTTCATCTGCTCTTCCGTAAAGAAGGGCTTGACGATCTGTTTCATCTGTTCTATGGTACATTTTTTGTCGCTTACTTGATTGATGACATTCTCAACTTTTTGGATCTCCGCTTCCAACCGCGCTTTTTCGGGACCGCCCTCGAGGTTTTGAGCCCTGCGATAATTCTCCTTGTACTTTTCGTCTCTAAGCATCGACGCCAAGGTGTGGGCGGTCAAATTCCTGACGAAATCCTGTCCTTTTTGTGGAGCATTTTGCACCAATTTACGCCTTTGTGCGGGCGTCAATAATTTGCATAATTTATCAAGGCAGGCGTCGGCGCACAAAGCGTTGCTCTTGTTCACTTCATCCACGTTTTGTGCGTAGTGAAGATACGTTTCGTCAGGCTCCTTTTCCCTTGCCGGAGCGTATGATTGCTCAACAAAACGAATAAAAATCGCCGCAAAAGTCTCTTTGCCCAGCGTCTCTCCTTCGCGGACGAACGGGACACGTCCCTCTTTCAAGTTCACTTGATCATTAGGCATAAATATATACTCCTAAATTTATTTTCTACAACCATAATAGCAAATGAAATATAACTAATTTATGACAAATTGCTGTATTTTACACACTTTTATTCTATGACAAAACCATTCTAAAGGGGCAAAGCCCCTCACCAAGCACAAGAATGTTGCGGACACTTCGTGTCTTTAATTATTGAGAATTACTCAAATAAGTTTTTCATCAATAAACATCTATCAAACGGGACGAAGTCCCCACCAAGCACAAGATTGTTGCAGACACTTCGTGCCTGTATTGGGAAATATTAAATCGCTACTACATTATCAAAAGGGACGAAGTCCCCACCAAGCGCATTTCATGTGTTTGTTCTTGCAAAACCTCGTTTGAATTATTATTATTTTCGGACCCCCGTGTAGTAGCGAAGAGATGTGTGCTTGCACACAAATAATCTCGAAGCGTCCACTTCGGACACTCCGTGTCTTTAATTATTGAGAATTATTCAAATATGTTTTTCATCAATAAACATCTATCAAACGGGACGAAGTCCCCACCAAGCACAAGATTGTTGCAAAATACCGGCATGACAACAAATCTCTCTTGCGGTTTAGCAAACAATCTTGCGCGCGGTAGCACGAAAAAAGCGCACCAAATTGGTACGCTTTCCCTGTGGCGCCTGTTGAGGGCGCGACGCGTTAAGCGGACAGTCCTGTGAACTGTCCGTAGCTAAAGCGAACGAGGTGGATGCCTTTGGCAACATCGAAGTCGGACTCGGACCCCCGTGTAGTAGCGTCAGCGTCCACTTCGGAAGAAGTGTCGCACACATAGTGTGGCGGCGTTTTACACCGCAGGGGTGAGTTCCTCAACAGGCAATGTTTTTTATCAAAAACATAATAAAAAACGAAAACCTTAATCTTGCGACTAAGGTTTTCTGTGGCTAACCCTTCCATTTTAGCTAACACTTTGCCCGTAATTATTTTCCCAAAATCAATATTTCACCTCTTTATGCTTTGTAAAAATTCGGCTATATCTGCATCTATACAAATAGATCTCTCTTGAATTTGGTCGGGGCAAATAGCCTCGCCGTAGTTGATGCAAATATAGGTTGCATTCTCATTGGCATAGGTCATGCGCCAAAACGGGTACTTGATAATAGCCGGAGTGTTTCCACCTACGCCAAGTTCGAGAAGGACAATCTTTTTATCGGCGTATTTATTCACAAAACCATAGTATCGTTCGCTTGCCTTGTGCCAACCTTCATCTTCGACAAAGGTATGAGCAAATGTCAATAATTTTAAATAAAAGCAACAAAATGAAAGATAATGCTTATCTGGGATAATGAAATACAACCACATCATGTTCGCACTTCCCGACTTTTTGATTTGCCGCTATTTTATTCCTTTGTTTCCTCGTCTTTCGTCTTTTTCTCCGTCAACAGTTTCTCGATTTGTGACTGCTTGGCAAGGATTGAGTTCACCTTATCGTAAAGATCCTCAATCATGATCTCGGTTTTCAGGTTGACCTTATAATCGTTTTCCGCACGACGACGATCTTTTTCCTCCTGACGGTTCTGACTCATCATAATCAGCGGAGCCTGAATGGCTGCAACACAGGACAAGACAAGATTCAGAAGAATAAATGGATAGGGGTCAAATGCTTTTGTCGCAAGAATTGCGTTGATGACCATCCACAGAACCAGCACACCTGCAAACGAAAATATAAACGCCCAGCTGCCCGCAAATTTCGCAATGGTGTCAGCTGCCCGTTGCCCGAGTGTGTATTTTTCCTTTTCCTTTTCGGGACTGACGGAAATTTTACTGTCCGACAAAAGATTCAGAACCTCCTCATCTGTCATATCTTGTCGGATCTCATTCAGTACTTCCTGTAATAACTTTCTGTTTTCCTTCATAATTTCTTCCCCTTATTTAATAAATTATTGCTGTTTTCCGCCATGGTTGCTCCTCCTTCTGTCGGGCATAAAAATACGTATACATTATAACATATTTTAGCGTGAAAATCAAGTATTGAACGTGACAAAATTGTCCGTTTCATACACCTTTTCACGTGTTTCGGGGTTCAAATCCTTCCAACCCGTACTTTTTTGGTGTTCTTTGCAGAGCAAAGAAACGCAAAAAGTATACCAGCATTTTCGACCGTTTTCGCGTTCTGATAACAAAAAATCGGGCTCCGCTGCAGCCGGTTGACCGCATTGGAGCCCGAAAATGCCTGTTTTTGCCCGTTTTTTGCCTGAAATGCTAAAAGAAACGCCCTTTGTCTTGGTAGACAAAAGACGTTTCTTTTATGTCTTTCTTTCACAAAATAGCTGTCATCGTTTTGGGCTTATTCGGCATTCTATTTTCCCAAAATAATGATGAATGCTCACGCATTGCTTCTATCGCACCAACTCGGCGTTGTTTTGCCAAACGCTCTTCTCAAATATCTAAACAGAGAAAGCACGAATGGTTTTATCTTTTCGGGTAAATCATTTATGTTCAATAGATATACTTCATTGTTATTTTCCCAATGATTTACATCTATCTCGTTCGTGTCATACCTATATCTAATCCTATATCCTTTATCCTCAACTAATACGCCACATTCAAGACTACAAGGCAAATTGTTTTGAGATATTATTTTGAATGTAAACCAATCTTTATAGTTTTTGGAAAAATTTTGGGAAAAACAGAAAAAAGTTACAAGAAAAGACGATAAGTCGTCAGTTCGAGTCTTGCGAGTTCGGTGAAAAGTCAAAATGACAGCTATAAAATGCAATCATTTTGTCCAAGTGTAAAAACGAATAAATATTGAAAACATATATTAGATTATACGAAAAAATTGCAATAAAAAAGGCGGATTTGCATAAAATCCGTCTTTTTTATTCGTGACAGCTATTTCGTCACTAATCATGGCGCCCCATTGGTGAAATTAGACAACTCATTTATAATAAATGAAAAAGCAGAGTCAGACTGGCTCTGCCTTTCAATAGATTTTGTTGTCTTTACATCAAACGATACTGGCTCGCTATGATCAGAGAAATTGTATGTAATAATGAGTTTATCTTCAAAGAAGATAATTTCTCGAATAAATGTATTCACAATCATCTTTCTGAACTCAAACGAATTTGATTGATTTTGTATCTTTGATTTGATGTATTCTTTGACTTGCTCTTTTGTCAAATACATTTGGTTACGTGCTTTTTCTTTTGCAATTTCATACTCCAGTTGATTCAATTCTTTTTCAAGCTCTTGCAATCTGATTTTTGTTTGCTCCGTGATGATGCCTTGTTCAAGTGCTGAAATGAGGTTGTTCGCGGCATTTTGGGCTTTGGTTTTTCTACTCTCCAGTGCTTTGAGTTGAGAGTTGTCTTTTGCTGTTTTCTCCAATGTGCTGTAAACGGAGTTTGCGATTTTATCAATAACAGAGTCGTTCGTTAAGAACCCTAACGTCGTATTGATAACAAGATTTTCAAGATAATCTTTTTGGACTGATGTTGTCGTGCAATTGCCGCCGTGCTTATGAGATGTGCAAACATAATAATAGTGAACGCGTTTTGCCCTACAAGAACCGCTTGCGCCACTCATTTTCTTGTGGCATACACCACAAACCAATTTGCCTGTGAGAATATACTCATAAACAGCTTTTCTGCTACTTGGGTTGATTTTATTATCTTCGTGAATCATTTTTATCTTTTGCCATAGTTCGTCCGAGATAATCTGCGGATATACTTTGTCATAAGCAATGCCGTTGTGAATAACTTTGCCCGTATATTTCAATTTATGCAACAATTTAAATACCGTTTTGTGATCCATAAACTTGTCATTGTTATATCTGAGTCCGCGTTCTTTCAAAGACTCTGCAATTTCAATTGCCGTGAATCCTTGGGAGTATTTTGTAAATATCTCTTGAATTATGGTTGCCTCCCTTTCGTTTATTACATATTTTTTATTGATAATGTCGTATCCAAATACTTTTGGACCGCCTGTTGCGTTGCCTTTGAGCCAACTCTCATTGAGACCACGGCGGACTTTTTGTGTGAGTTCTTCAGAAAAATATTGGTTCATTCCTTCAAGGAAGCACTCCATCATTCTGCCCTCGGGGGAATCCGTGATGTTTTCCATTGCGGAGACAAGTTTGACTCCATTGTCTTGCAAACGCTTTTTGTTGATGACGGATTCGTATTTGTTTCGTGCGAATCTGTCTAACTTATAAACAATGACATACGTCCATTTTTGTTTTTCACTGTCATGAATCATTTTTTGAAATGCCGGACGATTGTCATTGGTGCCGGACATGGCTCGGTCTATGTATGCGTCAACTACCAAAATGTCGTTTTGTTTTGCATAGTCTTGGCACACTCTAAGCTGCCCTTCAATAGATTGCTCTGTTTGGCTGTCGCTGGAATATCTTGCGTAGATAACTGCTGTTTTCATTTGGGTTTACCTCCTTTGATTTGTCTTTCGACGGGAACCAGAGGTATCGGGAAAACCGCAGTCGGTCAAGGAACCCCAGAAAAAGAATGATTATGGTCAATTCTCAATCAGTCCAGCACATTGTTTTTCTCCTTTACCGCAAGGTTTTCTCGATAAACTTTCCCCAAAGAAAGATAAATCGTATTTTGTTTTATTTATGAAAACAAGGTTATCAACAATTTTTGCTTTTGAAAAGGTACTCAAAGTGTAATAAAAGTATACCAATGTTTTTTCTAACGTATACACGCTTGGGACGATAATGGGACATGGCGTATACCGTAGGTATAAACATTCAAAAATACTATTGACAAATGCTTATGCACAGCATATAATTGCAGCACAATTGATCACGGTGAGACCAGATCTGATAGTGGAAATAGATACATCCCGAGAAGTGTTGAATTGTGCATGGTATTAAGAGTGAGATGCGCCGGTTTACGGGCCCGCCGCCATGAAAGAAAGGGAGTTGACCGTGGCTATCAGGATAATTTTCGAGAGAATCGAAATTTTTCCTGCTAGCCGCGGTTTTTATATTCTCGATCCTCTCGAATCGAAATAAACGACAAAGGAGGTGAGAATATGACGATTCAAGCAGTGCGAGAGGATTTGAGAGAAATCCGCTATTATTTCATGTGCAAAAGACGTTTGGAAGATCATGCAGAACTTGCCGGAAGCACTTATGTTGTTGAGCTTGTTGAAAGATACAACTCGGCAATGCAAAAAGCTCCTATAAGGCTCTATGACCTCTATGCGTCTTTGTATCTTGAAAACAACACGCAAGAAGGTTTGGCGGAAAAGTGGTGCTACTCAAACGAGTATATCAAAGTGTTGTGCAAAAAATTGCATCGGTATTTGGCGTCTGCCATAGTGTAGGGTTTGCATTGTCTCGAAGGAGGTGATGTATATGGAGAACTGCAAAACTACCAAGAGCAGAACACGCCGAGAGTTAGCCGTTGTAGTTGTTAGCCCTCCGAACATCAAGAATATGTCCAAGAAGGACTATGACATCTTCATTTCAACTTTGGCGCAGATGATAAGTGATGACCAGACGAAACAGCCATCCCCCTTTTTAGCAGAGGAGGACGACAGCCATGATTGAGAAAGCAAAAATATATAATGACGGAAATCATTTCATAGCAATACCAAAAACAGCTGCACCAAATAGACGACGTAAACACGGTGACAAAAAAGAACACACAGAGGAAGAACAAAGAGAACTAGACAGGCGAAGTCTCCTTGTGAGGAAGATTCGGTTTATACGAAAGGCGTATCTCAATAGGTTTAACTATTTTGCGACTTTCACTTATGATGACAAACTTCATATGGAGGCATCGTTCAAGAAAAAGTTATTGTCTGCACTTTCAAAGCTACACACCAGAAGGGGTTGGAAATATATGGGTGTATGGGAGCGTGGTTCAAAAGGAAGGTTGCACTTCCACTCGCTGATTTATGTGCCAAACGGCGCAATGATAGGCGAACTATTTGAGAAGAGGGATTATGATACAAAAAACCATAAAATGCGTTTAACCATACAAAACACATACTTTAACTCCCGTTTTGGGAGAAGCGACTTTGTGAGCATAGACCGTGAGATACCGATACTTTACAACGGAGTTCTGCGATATTTGTTGAAGTATATAACAAAGACAGACGAGAGGATAACCTATTCTCGAGGACTGCCGACATATCTTGTTGCGGATATTGCAGAACGCGATGTAATTGCTGAAATGGGGATATGGGCGCAAAAGCTACTTCTCTTTGATGACGCAGTTTTGTATGATGAAGGAGAGATGCTTGGGCAACTTGATGATGAAGAACTACTGGCAACTTTAACGCAAAGCAAACGGCAACCATAAAGGCGAAGGCATCCGAGAGCAAAAACAAAAAGAATGGGGCCTGCTCCGCAAGCGGTTTAGCGCGGACAGCCCCATTTTGTTTTTCTCGGATTTCGCCGTGTGGATGCCGCTTTGCGTGTCCTTGTCTCGGCGCGACGCAGTCGCGACGACTTGTTCAAGACAAGGACACATCTTATGGACAATTACATCAATTCTTTAAGATATTCTTGATAGTATTCAAAGAACTCAACTACATTTGTGGCGGGCTTACATTGTGACGGTGTTTTGCCTGTATGTATATCCAGTAATTTATTTGCATTTTTGATTGCACTACCTATTGTGCCGTTGCCAACAACTAGTTTTACGGCAATATTCTTATCGTTTTTTTCGTAAGATTCCCCAAGATATTTGCCGAGTTTATCAAAGTATTGCTCTCGAGATATGTCTGTATTCATATACTCAAAATGTAGTAAAAACCATAGTTCAATACATTCATTAGACCACAACGCATGATATCTTGCCTCGCCTTTCTTTTTATTAAAAGCGCGAACCTTTTGAACCGCATTGTCAAAATTATCTTTTTCAAAATCGTCTTTATCAAAGACAATCCATATGTGTTGATAACTCTCCAAATCCGACCTGTCTTCCAAATGTTTTATCATTTTTTGTGGATCAACCGGATCTGACTCGACGTCAAAATTGACACCTGTTTGTTTTGGATAATTGTCTTTAATAATCTTCGCGATACTATCAAAATAATTCTTCTCTGTTCGCACTCCGCAACAAATTATTAAATTGTTCAAACCAATAGGAATTGAACCGCCACGCCGTGCTTTTATGTTCCAATCATGTGAATTAGGGCGCGTCATAATTATGCCTCCCACTTTTGTATTTTTTCAAAATATGGGTCCGCACCATATCGCCCTGCCAAGTATTGTTTACTATAAGACGCATCAGTGCGCACAAGCTCGCCGCTTTCATCTCGTATATCGGACAAAGAATACAACATTGTGTTTTCGCTTTGATCTTTTGCTGCAAACCATATTTCGTCTCTTCTAAACACCTTATTGTTCATTGTTGATAAGTCGTGTGAAGTAAACAATAATTGAGCGCCGTTTTTATTGTGCTTTTTATCCGTATAAAGAGAAATAACACGCTCTAACATTTTTGGATGTAATTTGGCGTCTAATTCGTCTATCATAAGAACTCCGCCCCTGCTTAAGCTGTCTATAATATATGGCAACAAATTGAATAGTTTTTGTGTACCCATAGACTCTTGCTGTAAGAACAAATTATATCGCTTATTGTTTACATTATGATATGTGACAATTTGGAGTTGTTGATTTGCATTGTTGTTAATAACATTCATATCAAAATCATCTATATCCAAATTAAGATATTTCAACATGTTTTTCATGGTTGCCTTTAATTGCGGATTTTGAGCATGCAATAATAGTGTTGCTTTAAGCATTTCTTCCATAGCAGGCGTTCCATAGTCAATAGTCGGTGACGCTATCATCCAATCGGTTATTTCTTTTATTGGCGAAATACCATATAGTTGTCTCAAAAAAGACAATGCGGGCATATCGGCGGCAATAACTGCTGTTTTAGGGACAGAAACTTTTAGCTTTTCCCCAACTGTAAGTGTTGTATTATTGCGTTCATAAAGTGTAATAATCCTACCTGCTGCCTTTTTTTCTTGAAGGCACTCATAGATGATTAAAGCTCCTTGACATTCCATATAAAGTTTATAGTCAGATTCTCCAAGGTGAACTACCAATTCAAAAACGGTTGGCTTATTTCTTGAATCGTCATCCAACAAAAATGGAATCGGCACGGGCTTTTGGATTATGCCGACAAATGGCAAATTTAATGTGCCCATTTGAAATAATGGAGCAGTTATCATTGCGCAAAACATATTAAGCGCTTGCAAAACAGTGGATTTGCCTCCACCATTTGGACCATATATAACCGAGACTGGTAAATATTCGTTTTGAATTAGTGAATCTTTGTGCTCGTTTATATTGACACGTCTCATGTCAAGACAAACTTTTTCTCTAATACTCTGAAAATTTTCTACGCTAAATTGAACTAACATTTTGCACCTCTTTTCTAATATTATATGCAAAATCGCGAATTTCTACGCATTTTGCGAGATTTTTTCTCGTAGAATTAGTATAAATCATAAAATTGGGGATGTCAATATAATTTTAGTATTTTCATATTATTTGTTTGTTGATTGCTTGTAAAACGAGATAATCCCATAATAAGCGAACATTGACACATGTATGGTGTTATGTTATAATTTTTTTAATCAAATATATAAGGATAAAATATGTATTTTTCTGAATACTTTAAGGTTAATAAACAAAAGGTTCGCGAATACGGTGCGATTGATATTAATTTGGTGTGCGATTTACCATTGTTTATTGATCCAATGTTAATTTTTAACAGCGAAAAACCGGAATATAAAGAGCTCCACGAACAAATAATTAAATATTTTCATTTTTTAGCACAAAAATCAGTATCTGGTTTTACAGATGGGGAGCTTCGCACATATTTTAATTTTAGCGAAATCAAAAATAATTGGCTTGGATATTCTAAAACAGGTAATGCGGGAAACGGGAACGGGAAAGCATTTTCAGTGTTTTTTGCACAAAATATACGGTTTGCACTACAAACTCACAATATAAGCGCAGGCATACACTTTGAAAAAGCATTATTATTGTTTGATGGTAATGGGCGCGACAAAATCAGTGATTTAACCACACATTTAATTTTGGATTATTTGGCCCAATATACACAAGCATTTGCTATTAAAAATATTGATGATAAATATCTTGGGAAGTTCTTTTTGGAATCCAATTTCAACTATCAAACCGAAAGTTTTGTAAGCACAGAATACATCTTACCATATATAATCAATGACAAAGGGAACCCTGAATTTATTCTTTTAACCCCTAAAGATATATTGCGCAAAGAAGAGCCTACAATCAATAAGAAAGATTTTGAAAGGCGCTATGATGATATTCGAAATATCATAGACAATTCTGCCATTCGAAGTCAATTGAACAATTATATTGCAAAAGCCGTTTCAGAATATGAAAAAGCTTGTCAAGCCGAACAGAAAAAGCCAAAAGCTTCTGAAATAACAAAAATCGAAAAGCGCTCATTTATGGAGGCTTTAAGCTTTATTCCTGAATTATATGATTATTATGTAAAATTAAAAGAAGCGGAGAAGACTTTTGTAATAGATGAGGCATTTAACGAGACCATTGAACAACTAGACAAATTTTATACTGCGTCACAGTCTTTAATTCACTTGTTTCACTCACATATTCATGAGAGAGCGACAGGATTATCAGCTCGAGAAGAGTCAAAACAAAGAATAAAATGGTATAAGCATATTATTGAAGATTGTGATGGCTATAAAAATCTATATTATAATAACCTACCGATAGCAACAGAAGATGATTTGCAAAGGTTGTTCCGATTTGTTTGGTATGGTACGGACTTTGATGTAAATTACGAAACAAATAATGGACGAGGCGAATCAGATATAAAAGTATCGTTTGGGGCAAAAGACAAAAATATCATAGAATTTAAATTAGCCAGCAATCCGAGACTATCTCATATCTTTGATCAAGTAAAAGTATATGAAAATGCCAACCAATGTAGCGATAGTCTTTATGTGATATTCTATTTTTCACAAGAAGAATATTTTAAGGTAAAAAAAATGATTGCCGACACGCACATGGGCTCTAAAATAGATGATAGCATTTTTCTTGTTGATTGCAGAGAAGACAACAAAACATCGGCGTCTCGCATATAGCAACATTATATGTGAAATTTTTTGTGTTGTATAATATTATAAACTGTTCAAGAAGTCGTTGAGGAGAGAAAGTTGAGTGGGAGAAAGGTCTTCCACTCTATTTTTTTGTTGGGGTGGAAGGTCTTGGGGACCGAAGAATTGCTCGAGAGTGATGCCGAGGGCGTCGCAGATGTAGGCAAGATATTCGACCGTCGGAGACTTCTCCCCGCGTTCAAGTTGATAGATATACGTCGGAGACACGCCGGCAAGATTGGCAAGCGCATTTTGAGACCAGCCCTTTCTTTCGCGTAGCATTTTTATACGCAATCCAAGTTCTCTTTTTTCCATAAAACCACGACCTCCGAGATAGAACTATAGTTATAGTTTATGCTCAAAAGTGCGATGATATTAAAACTATGGTGTTGTATTATTCAAACTATTGTGTTATAATTTGAAAACAATAGTTTAATTTCGGACAATTTTTATGAACGATAGTAAAAACTCACAAATCAAGTCAAAAGAGCGCGTAGCGGAGCGCGGCGAAGTGTTTACAAACGAGCGCGAAGTTAAGGCTATGTGCGACCTAGTCAAAGACGAGACGGAGCGCATAGACAGCAGATTTTTGGAGCCTGCGTGCGGAAACGGCAACTTTCTTGCGGAGATACTCACGAGAAAACTCGCGGTTGTGGAAAAGTCGTACGGCAAGAACCTCGCGGACTATGAAAAATACAGCCTTGTCGCCGTGTCCAGCATATACGGCGTGGACATAATGGCGGACAACGCCGAAGAGTGCCGCGAAAGGATGCTGTCTATTTGGGAGACCGCATACAAAAAAATGTTTAAGTCTTCCCCGACCTTTGACGAGTGCAAAAAAGCCGCCACTTTCATACTCTCTCGCAACATACTGTGCGGAGACGCTTTGACGCTCCTTGACGACAAGGGCGAGCCGATAGTCTTTTCGGAGTGGTCGCTTGTGGGCAACAACGTAAAGCGCAGAGATTTCACTCTTGCAAACCTCTTGCAAACGCAATCGTATTATGAACTCCCGCTCTTTGAAGACGTAGAGGACGTCGCAATCCCGCGTCCTGTAAAAGAGTTTGCCCCAATACATTTCAGGAAGGTATATCAAGATGAGTGACGTTTTCAACAACTTATACAAACCGGACGTCCTAAGTTGCCTTGCGGACCTTTCAAACGACGAGGTCTTCACTCCTCCGAGCATAGCAAACGATATGCTCGATCTCCTACCGCAAGAGCTCTTTGAAGATCCAAACACAACCTTCCTCGACCCTTTCACAAAGTCGGGCGTGTTTCTCCGTGAAATCGCAAAGCGACTAATAATAGGCTTGGAAAGCAAAATCCCAAACCTCGAAGAGCGTATAGACCATATCTTCAAAAAGCAACTATACGGCATTGCAATCACCGAACTCACAAGCCTGCTCTCCCGCAGAAGCGTGTATTGTTCTAAATATCCAAACAGCAAATTCTCCGTTGCGCAATTTGAAAACGTACAAGGCAATATAAGATACAAAAACACACAGCACGAATGGGTGAAAGGCAAATGTTGTTTTTGCGGAGCAACCGAGAGCGAATACGGCGGCAAAAAGCGCGAAGGGCTTGAAACTCACGCTTATGAGTTCATCCACACCACAAAACCACAGGAGATTTTCAATATGAAATTTGACGTAATCATAGGCAACCCACCTTATCAAATGAGTGACGGGGCCGGCGGCAACGGAACAAGTGCCGTTCCTATTTATGATATGTTCGTCCAACAAGCAAAAAAACTCAAACCTAAATATCTTACGATGATAATTCCCGCTCGTTGGTTCTCTGGTGGACGAAATCTCGATGAATTTAGAGAAGAAATGCTACAAGATAGTCACGTACGAGTTATTTGCGACTTTTTTAAGTCGGAAGATTGCTTCCCTGGCGTTGACCTATCGGGCGGCGTTTGTTATTTTTTATGGGATAGAGATAATGCAGGAGATTGTACAATTAAAAATATTAGTGGCAATGTTTCCAATGAAATGATTCGCCCGTTGTTGGAACCTAATTCATCAACATTTATTAGATTTAACAAAGGCGTTAAAATATTGCGCAAAATTAGGGACAATCAGTTTAAAAGCTTTTCAGACATAGTTCAAACATATATGCCTTTTGGAATACGTGCAAATATTAAGCCAGAACAGACAGGTGAATATGTGTTATATGCTTATCCAAATAAAGGATATTGCAATAAAAATTGGTCGCTATCGCATCGCGAGTGGATTGATAAATGGAAAATATTTATATCAAAAGCATATGGTGAGCGCGGTGAGTTTCCTTATTTAGTCATTGGTAAACCATTCATTGGCGTCCCACAATCATTGTGTACAGAAACATATTTATTAATTGGACCTTTTGAAAACGAAACAATTACAAAAAATGTTGTTTCATACATGAAAACCAAGTTTTTCAGGTTCCTTGTGCTACTAAAGAAAAACACTCAAAATGCAGTAAGAGGTGTCTATGAATTTGTCCCTACGCAAGATTTTTCAAAACCGTGGACAGATGAAGAATTGTATGAAAAATACCATCTCACTCAAGAAGAAATCAACTTTATCGAGTCGATGATTCGTCCAATGGAGTGATTTTAAATAGCAAAACTGAAAATGCTCACAAAATGCTACCCCAAAAGTTAAATTGCCCACATTTTGTCACCTTGTTTTCTAAAAATTATATGTTAAAATAGCATTATCCTGATAGGAAATACAAATGACAAAGGAGAAAACTATATGACACATGAAGAAAAGAAAAAACAAGCAAAGGAAGCGCTGTCTTATTTTGCAGATATAGTTGGAGAGTTCACCCCCGAAGAGCGTGGCGAGTTTTTGCGTGAATGCGCCTATGATTTAGTTCAAAAGATTTTTTTGAAAAACTACATGGGGGACAAAGCAGTGCTTGCAAAAGAGATCTGCGACAATATGGCAGATTTTATAAGACATAGTATATATGGATGTCCAAAGGAGCAATAAAGATGATTCCAAATATTATAATGCCGTTGGGCGACCCTGATAAAATCACTGAAACCAATCCTTATCTTTATCATTATACAACAATTCCAGCATTGCATAATATGTTTCAAACCAATCAAATTTGGTTTGGCAATACAAAAAATATGAATGATAAAGCGGAGGTTATAGGCTTTTTTAGAACTCTTTCAAAACTAATAAATGATTCATTCCCTGATGATACTCCACAAAAACAAAGAGTATTAGATTTAATAAACCATAAAAAAGAACTAGCGCATTCCTTTGTTATGTGTTTTTCCATATTAGAAGATGATGCCGCGCAATGGGAAAGGTATAGCGATAATGCATATGGCGTGTGTCTAAAATTTAACACAAAAACGCTTGTAAAAATATGTGATTCAAATAAATATTGGATGAAAAAAGTCGTATATTCACTTAAAGAAAAGAATAATCATAATTATAATAGATTATCTTGCTATATCAATACTGGACTGTTGTTAGACTCATCATCAATAAAAGAATTGATTATGGAATTAAGTTTAATAAGTTTATATCACAAACACCCCTCTTTTCAATCAGAACAAGAAGTTAGAATTATACAATTAGCTGAAGCAGAAAGGGACTCTTATCAATACAAAGAAATAAACAACACAATAAAAAGGATGTTCGTTTTTGATTTAAAACAACATGGTGTCACTTTTGAGGACTTGATTGACGGAATAATTATTGCTCCGCGTTCTCAACAATCTGTTGAAGAACTCAAAACGTATATTGATTCTTTGGGATTTCATAAATTAAGCAAAAAAATAAGAAAATCCGATTGCCCACTAAGGTAAAGTTATGAACTTCTTCCCTAAAAGACCAAACTCCAATCCAACGATATATGCGTATCAAGACACCAATCCGCAATATGACGGACTGCTTAAAGTCGGGTACACGGAGAAAGACGCGGCAAAGCGCGTGGCTCAACAATACCCTACAAAACGCCCGGACGGAAGTGTGCCATACCGCATAGTGTTCACCGAATCCGCTATGTTTGAAGACGGTACGTCTTTCACAGACCACGAAGTGCATCGTGTACTCAAAAAGAAAGGATTTGAAGCCGTTGGCGGAGAGTGGTTCAAATGCACAGTAGACGACGTGAGAGCGGCGGTGCTTGCAATCAAGACGCACACGAGCAACGTGGAAAACCGCACGCGCAGTTTTGGTATGCGCCCGGAACAGATTGAAGCGGTTGAAAAGACTATGGCGTATTTCAAGTCTTTGAAGACAGGCGAGTTTCCGCGCTTCCTTTGGAATGCAAAAATGCGCTTTGGCAAGACATTTGCCACATACGAGCTTGCAAAGAAGATGGGGTTCAAGCGTATTCTCATTCTCACCTTCAAACCTGCTGTGCAAAGTGCCTGGCAAGAAGACCTGCTCACACACATTGATTTTGAGGGGTGGCAATTCGTTTGTCGTCCGAAGACTTCAAGCGAGCCGAACATTGCAGAGCAATATGAGGCGGCGGACAAGACAAAGCCTATCGTGTGCTTTGGCTCCTTCCAAGATTTTCTCGGCGTAGACAAATCTACGGGGACAATAAAAGAACAGCACAAGTGGGTGCGAGAGCTCAACTGGGACTTGGTCGTCTTTGACGAATATCACTTTGGCGCATGGCGCGACAATGCCAAAAAGTTGTTCGACACAAAAGATGACGACGACTCCTACGACACATTTGACGCGGAAGAATATGCAAAGAGCGAGATGAACAACGCTCTTGATGAGACGTGGCTCCCTATCACGGCAAGATATTATCTCTACCTTTCCGGCACACCGTTTAGGGCTCTCAACAACGGCGAGTTTGTCGAAGACCAAATCTACAGTTGGACGTATAGCGACGAACAGCGCGCAAAAGAAGCATGGGACGGCGACGACAATCCCTACTCCGCTCTTCCGCGCATGGTTATGATGACGTACAAAATCCCGGACAGCATAACCGAGATTGCAAAACAGGGAGAATTTGACGAGTTTGACCTAAACGTCTTCTTCTCCGCAGAAGGTAGTGGCAAGAACGCACAATTCAAATATAAGGACTACGTACAAAAGTGGCTTGACCTCATCCGCGGTTCATATCTTGGCACGACGACGGACGAACTTAAACTCGGCGCAAAGAAACCCGATATGCCTTATGGCAATACGGTGTTGCTCTCCATTCTCACGCACACGCTTTGGCTGTTGCCAAACGTCGCGAGTTGCTATGCCATGTCAAACTTGCTATCCGAAAAACAAAACGCATTTTATCATGACTACAACATAGTCGTTTGCGCAGGCGCACAGGCAGGTATCGGCGTTGAAGCATTGCCGCCCGTCTACAAAGCAATGGGCGATCCTTTGAAAACAAAGACTATAACTCTCTCTTGCGGCAAACTCACGACAGGCGTCACGATACGCCCTTGGACGGGCATCTTTATGCTCCGCAATCTCAAGAGCCCGGAGACATATTTTCAAGCGGCATTCCGCGTCCAATCTCCTTGGGAAGTTGACGCCGACGGTGGCAAAAAAGAGATACTCAAACAGGAATGCTACATATTCGACTTTGCGCTGAATCGGGCTTTAATGCAGATAAAAGAGTATGCTAAAGGTCTGAATGTGAACGGAGAGAGTCTTGAAACAAACGTCGCAGAGTTCACAAGTTTCTTGCCCGTTCTCGCCTATGACGGCAGCGCAATGAAACAAATAAGCGCCGCAGAAATCCTTGATATCACAATGTCCGGCACTTCCGCAACCCTGCTTGCTCGTAGGTGGCAAAGCGCTCTCCTTGTCAACGTCACAAACGACGTTCTCAACAAACTCTTGAACAACAAAGAGGCATTAGACGCCTTGATGAAAATTGAAGGTTTTAGAAATCTCAACAAAGATATCGAGACAATAATTATCAAGTCCGAACACGTCAAGGACGCAAAGAAAGATCCGTCTCCAAAATCCGAGCACGAGAAAAAGGCTATTTCAGAAGAAGAAAAGGAATACAAATCAAAACGCAAAGAGATTCAAGAAAAACTCATCAAGTTTGCAACTCGTGTGCCTATATTTATGTATCTTACGGACTACCGCGAGCAATGTCTCAAAGACGTCATCACTCAACTCGAACCGAGTCTTTTCAAAAAAGTCACAGGCCTTGAAGTCAAGGATTTCAATTTGCTCGTTTCGCTTGGTGTATTCAATGGGGCGGTTATGAACGACGCTGTTTGGAATTTCCGCCGCTATGAAGATTCAAGTTTGACCTATACGGGTATTGACCGTCATCAAAGCGAGAACATCGGTTTGTGGGACACATCTCTCAGTTATTATGAAGCAATGGCAAAACTCCTTGGAGAGTCCGAAATCGCGCCAAAACGCTCAAAAACCGACCGTCCGACAATTCTCTACAAAGAATATGCAAAAGAAGATGACGCCGAACCTGTGCTTATTGTAAAGCGTGAAGCCGAGGAAGAACACAAAGTCCCGACAGCCAAAACAACAACCGTGGCTCCAATCAAACCCGTTCCCAAGCCGATTCCTTCCCCACAAGAAAAGCCGAAGACCAAAGTCCTCGACTTGTCAGGGGTTAAAGTGGGCGCGATTGTCACACACAAAGCATTTGGCAAAGGCACAATCATCTCACTTTCCGGCGAATATGTGACAGTTGATTTTGAAAACGTTCAAAAATCGTTCCAGTTTCCGAACGCATTTATTCAAGGATTCCTGTCAATCTAAAATATGATAGAATGGCGGGGTGTGCCCAAACGCAATCCCAAAATAGTTTCGAGTAAAGAAAAAACGAACACCGTTTGCATAATTGCATAAAGTGTTCGTTTTATTCTCTAATGGCGCCTGTTGAGGGACTCGGACCCCCGACACTTCGGTTAACAGCCGAATGCTCTACCGACTGAGCTAAACAGGCAGGTCATTGCGCCAGCAATGTCTGAGTGGATTACAGGCAGGTCATTGCGCCAGCAATGTCTGAATGATTCAGGCATATTGGAATATTGTTGCGTCGCGACGTATAAAATTGCTGTTCCGTGCAAACTTTGTCGCTGAATGCTTGTTTATAATAATATTATTGACGGCGTTTGTCAACTCTATTTGAAAAAATTTCTTCTTATTTGTTTTCTTTTCGCTTTTTGGTATAGTTTGACGGCGGCGTTTGAACGGTATTTGGCAAAAAATTGAGAAAAACACATAGTGTTTATTTGACAATTCGGGGTTTTGGGGTTAATCTATTATCATTAAACACTTTAATGGAGTAAAGAGACATGAAAACAAAAAAATTTATAGTTGTAATGATGGCGATTTTGTTGATCGTTACCGTTGCTCTAACGTCTGTGGCTTGCAATAAAAAAGATAGCCCGTCGTCGGAGCCTTCGGCGGACACGGCGACAAAATACACCGTCACATTCGATCCGAGAAACGGTTCTACCCCGACGACCGTATCGGTCAACGAAGGCGGAACGGTTGCGCTTCCTGAGTCTCCGACTCTAAACGGCGCGGACTTTTTGGGCTGGTACACGGCAAAGACTGTCAAGGGCACAAAGTGGACGCCTGAAACCGCTGTCACTGAGAACACATATCTTTATGGCGTATGGAAAGCAAAAGACGGAACGGAGACGATAGATCTTGAGTTGTCTTATATTGCGGGCGCTTCAAACGACAAGTTGTTCTCATATTCATTGGCGGTTGTTCCAGGAACGATGGCAGCGTTTCCGACGATTGAAAGAAAGTGCTTTGATTTTGCAGGCTGGTATAAAGACGCAGACGGACAAAATCAGTTTGACGAATCCACTATCATTTCGGAACCTCTCTCTTTGTACGGATTGTGGTCTCTTAAATCCGGACACGAACTCACGCAATCGTCGGTACTGAACGCAACTTGCACGGAATACGGTTATACCAATTATACGTGTTCATGCGGTGCAAAGCACAAAGACAACTTTACTCTTCCGCTCGGTCATGAATTTGATTTTTCAAATGCGACGTACAACGGCGAAGACGACTATTTTGTGATGGTCGGCTGTATCCATGACGGCTGCGACGTCGGTTTGAGAAGAGAAAGCGAAAGAGAATTTGACGAAGCTTTCAAATATACGTATTCCGAAGAGATTAAGGCTTCTATCGAACAACATATAGCGGATCTTTCAGAACAAATCGACGCGGCTCCGAGATATGACGAGACAAATCCGGAGCATAAAAACACGGATACGTACGATGAAGCAACTCAAACTTGGACGCATAATAATCTTGCTCTTTACAATGCAAACAAGCAATTTGAAGAGACATATTATGACAAGTTTATCGAAGATTTAAACTATGTTGTCGAACAATATCAAATCGGCTACGTTTATTATTGCGTTTACGATCCGGACGCAGAGTGGGAAGCAAAGTATAACAACGTTCAAAAAGCATACAACGATATGATTTCTACGTATTATTCTTTGTTCGGCGAAGTTTACGACACATATTACCGCGAATATTTCTTCTCGGAAGAAGACGGCTGGACAGAGGAA
The DNA here is from genome assembly GCA_900322215.1 of uncultured Eubacteriales bacterium. Lineage (GTDB taxonomy): Bacteria > Bacillota > Clostridia > Christensenellales > CAG-917 > CAG-475. Next base: position 45,685 of record ONYW01000005.1, read on the forward strand.
GAAATCGAGAAGGTATTGATTCTTTCAGCGGCGTATGGCGGAGAAGAATATAAATCAATAAACGACAGTATTGACGAAATAGAAGTTAATTTCCGTTCTCTTTCGGATCAAATCGTTTCCGATTCATCGGGTACAAACGGTAGTATTGTTCCTAATATGTATGGCGAATACGTAAATTATAAAAATCAACTCGCTCAACTTTCGGGCTATGAAAACTACGTCGAGTATGCCTACGTAAACGAATACGACAGAGACTACTCCCCTGCGGACGTCGCTCAGCTTCGCGCGTACGCAAAAGAATATATAGTTCCTATATTCCACAAAATAAACAATTCTTATCAACAGTCGTCTGCATACAAGTTCAACGAAAAACAAAAAAAATATGTTGACGCACTTTTGAACGATTCTATCTTTAAATCAAAGCTTACGTCCGATCTCGTCGGCTCATACCTTAAAGAGATGAAAATCGAAGATTGCGATCGTCCGATGGACTATTATAGCAATTTGAATGAATTGTTCACCGTAAGAAATTATTTTACAGGAAATTATAGCGGCGCATTCAATTATTGGATAGAAGCACAACAAAAATCCGCACTCTATTTCGGACCGGGCTCATACAGCGGCGCATTCACATTTATTCACGAATTCGGCCACTACAACAACTCATATTACAACCACGGTACAAGCATGTCGTACGACCTCGACGAAACACACTCTCAAGGCAACGAAATGATGTTCCTCGCATATCTCAAAAACGTTATACCTGAAGACTGCAATAAGGTTTATACAACTGTAAAAGACGATCAATTGTACAATATGCTTGCAATCTCTTTGCTTGCTATGTGCGTTGATGAGTTTGAACAAGCGGTATATACAAACACTTATACGGGAGCCTTGTATGAAGACGGTATTTCACCATCCGAATATGACAGTTTATTTGCTACTATTATGAATGAATACGGACTCACCGGTTCTCTCAATCCTGCTTATTGGAGATACGTAGTTATCGAGTCGGCGTGCTATTATATCTCATACTCCACGTCGGCAATGGCAAGTATTCAACTTTATGCAATGGCGATGCAAGATCTCGAAGAAAACGGAAATCTTGACGCTACGAGAGAAAAGTATTACAAACTCATCACTTTCACGGATGATGAAAACAATGCTCATACGGATTTCGTCGGAGACAGAGTCGTTGATATCGGCTTTGCGGACACTCTGAAATTCGCAGGACTTTACAGCCCGTTTGAAGAGAACTTCTACGAATATCTGTACAATTATTTTATGAATTAATTAAAGTCAAAAACACCCTGCTTCGTGCAGGGTGTTTTTTTTGTGCTAAATTTTAATTTTTAACACAAAACACACTTTATTTTTTCGTTTTGAACGCAAAAACTATCGTTTCTTTCGCTTTGTGTGATAGTTTTTTCAGTTCATACTCTCTTTTGAGAGCCTCGCTTTTTGATGAAAATTCTTCAAAATAGACGACCTTTACAGGCAGGCGGGAGCGGGTATACTTTGCGCCTTTTCCTGAATTGTGAGTCTTCTCTCTTCTCATTAAATCCGTCGTGTAGCCCGAATAATATGTGCCGTCAGCGCAGGACAATATGTAGGCATAATATTTCTTTTCCATACATCTATTATACAATAAATATCAATTTTAATATAGAAATATTGAAAATTTTTCTTGCCAAACAAAAAAAGTATGTTAATATGTTTATACTTATCTAAGTATTTTTGAGTTTGATAAAAATCGCTTATTCAAAAATATTTTATTAGAAAAAAACAAAAAGGACGCGAAGTGTCTATGTGGGAAGCAATTCTTGACGCGCTGATTGACAGTTTGAAGATTTTGGGAGTTCTCGTCGTCTTCAACATAATCATCGCGCTCATAGAACCGAAAGTTTCAAAGAGCGTAAAAATGAGAGGAGCACTTGCCCCTCTTATCGGCGTTAGTTTGTCTCTTATCCCTCAATGCGGACTCTCCGTCGTTGCGACGGACCTCTATAAAAAACGTCATATAACTGTTGGCACACTCATAGGCGTATACCTTGCATGCAGCGACGAGGCACTTCCAATCTTTCTCGGATATCCGGATAGAGCGCTTGACGTACTCCCTCTCATCGCCCTTAAATTCGCGCTTGGTTTGATCTTCGGATACTCGATAGATCTTATTTACACAAAGAGCAAAAAGACAGTCTCACACCACTTATCTCACTGTGACGACAGGTATCAAATTCTTCTCACTCACTGCGAAGGAGCCGAACTCGTAAAAAACGAGCAAACGGTTGAACAAGTCGAAGACGTAAAAATCATTACGGAAACTCCAGTCATTCACGAGCATGAACACTTCGATCCCGCTCACCCTTATTGCATACACGAATCTCACGAAGTATGTCACTGTGAAGAATGCGAAAATAGTTCTTGCCCGCACGTTCACAAAGACGAACAGTACTCTATAAAGGCGGAAGAAAAGCAAGCCCCTACCACCCTTCAAAAGTGGCAAAAATACTGCTTTAAGCCAGTGCTTCATTCGCTTGAAATCTTTGCTTACGTGCTTGTAGTAAACATTATTTTCGGAATTATAGTATACTATGTCGGCGAAGACAAATTTGTAGATTTCCTTTTGACGAACAAATATATTGCTCCTCTCTTTTCCGTACTTGTAGGAGCGATTCCAAACTGCGTCTCCTCAGTCGTTATAAGTGAACTATACATTATGGGCGGTCTCGGATTCGGTGCAACTCTCGGCGGACTTTGCATGAACGCAGGACTCGGATTTCTCTTTCTTTTCAAAGACAGGGATAAAAAGCATATAAAGGGCAATTTGCTTATTCTTCTCACGATGTTTTTAATAAGCGTCGCGGTATCTTATATCTTCTCCCTTGCTTTCAATTGGGGAACTTTAAACTTAGTAAAATAAAAACACTAATTAAAATCTTTATTTTTTTTTTATTATATAAAAAATAAAACTCTCAAAACAAAGATTGTTGACAACTTTTGCTTTTATAAACACAAAAAAGCCTGCGTATAAACAAAAATAACACAGTTTGTTCACACAAAACCATACACAAATTTGCAATATTTAGTAACTTTGAAGGGACGAATTCCCCAAGGTATTGTGGAGTTTGTGTGTTTTTCCACTTGTCAACACTCTTTATTTGTGTTATCATTATTAAAGATATAAAAGAAATAATAAATAGAAGGGTTATATATGAAATTAATTTGCCAAGGATCAGAACTCAGTGACGCATTATCAAAAGTTGTGAAAGCGCTTCCCGTCAAGCGTACGAATCCTATTCTTGATGGTATTCGCCTTACGGCGAGCGGTGATACGCTCACCCTTTTTGCAACGGATCTTGAACTTGCGATAGAAAAGAAAATCAACGCTCAAGTTTTGCTTGAAGGAGAGATAGTCGTTCCGGGCAAACTTTTTGCTGACTATGCAAAGAAGATAGAAGAAGAGGAGATAGAACTTGACGGTACGGACGAGACAAAACTCACTATCCGCTACCTCGATAGCGCGGTGAACATTCGTTGTCTCAACAAGGATGAATATCCTCTCTTCAAAGAAGTCTCAACCGAGCATTCGTTTGTAATCCTCAAAAAGGATTTCAAGGAAGTTATTTCAAAGGTTATATTCAACGTGGCGGCGGATGACGCAAGACCTTCCCTTCGCGGTGTATGCCTCAACATACGCCCTGACGAACTCGAAGCAGTCGCGTCGGACGGCTATCGCTTGGCACTTGCAAAAGCCACGATTCAAAACAACGGCATTGTAGAAAAAATAGTTGTTCCCGCAAAGTCTATGAACGAACTCAACCGCCTCGTGGACGACGGAGAGGAGACTGTTGCAGTCTATATTGAAAAGAACTATATCATGGTGGATCTCTTCCACACAAAGATAGTTACCCGCCTTATCAGCGAGGATTATATCAACTACGAAAAGATCATTCCAGGCGTCTTCACAACCGAAGTTACGGTTGACAAAAACATCTTTGAAAAATCTATCGACCGCGTCGCGCTTATGAACAGACTTGAAAAGAAGTCATACGTCAAGATGGAAATCAAAGAGGACAGCATGACTCTCGGAGCGCACTCCGAAGAAGGCGACGTCAACGAGAAAGTGACTATCGGTCTCAAAGGAAAAGACCTCACTATCGGTTTCAACTCAAAATATATCATCGACGCAATGCACGCAATAGACGAACCGTTTGTGACTCTCAACTTCACAACCTCCACTGCCCCTGGAATTATTAAGGGGTCAACGGAGAATTGGTTGTATTTGATTTTGCCGCTTAGAGTTATAGGATAAAACAGTGCTATTTGGCGATTGACTGTGTCAGACTTATAAAAATAAAAACACCGCATAAGCGGTGTTTTTTTATAATATTTGTTATATCACTATGTGGTTATATTCGCTACGCGAGTTATATGCAACTTTGTTGCGTTATATTCTTTGCCCTGCAAAGAGTTGTGGAAGAATATAATTGTTTTCCTCAACTCACGGTATAGCCGTGGACTTCACTCGCACTTGCGAACTTCACTCCCAAAGGGAACTTCACTCATATTGATGTATACGGCAATCCGTGATATAGAAAAAAGTTAGTATAATTTATACGATTAAATAAAAAAACACCTCGTTGAGGTACTTTTTCAATGATGTGTGCCTACGACACGTTATGGCTGTATTAAAACGCATCGAAGATGCTTAGTAGTGTATGCGCCCTATAAGTGCATCAACCGAGACGTCGAAGATGTCTGCGAGTTTGCATAGTGTCGCTATGTTTGGCTCGCCTGTGCCTTTTTCGTAGCGACTGTAGGATTGCTGCTTTATGTCTAGCATCTGGGCAAGTTGCGCTTGTGTATAACCGAACTGTATTCTTAAATTTTTTAGATTAGTCGAAAAGTCCATATTCCAAATGATACAACTCTCTCAAAATCTATGTCATTATACAACAAATTATTGTTTTTTTTTACTTATTTTTTATAAAAAAAATAAAACACCGCAAAACGGTGTTTCGTTCTCTCTTGAAAAACTGTGATATTTGGATGAAGAGCCAGGTCAAACAAACAAAATATAACAAAATATAATAAATTAAAAATGCGTGAGCAAGATGAGATGCGAGGAAGGGCGGTTTTTTTTGGAGCGCGCGTACTGATGGTACGTAACCGACAAAAAAAGTGACCTGACAAAGCAGGTCGCTTGCTCACGCATTTTTTAACGTTGGAGGAGCATATTGCGTAGGTCATACACAATAATTTTTATTCTCGGATTGTTTTTGATGTCCTCGCTTATCTTGTCTCTTGCGTGAATGATCGTCGTATGGTCGCGCCCGCCGAACATCTCGCCTATTTGCACGAGCGGGATAGAAAGCAGTTCCGTGATGAGGTAGATAGCGATCATTCTCGGTTCTACGACGTTTTTCGTCTTCTTCTTTGAGAAGATATCCGCCGTTGAAATTTTGAAATATTTGCAAACGGTGTCAATTATATCGCTTGCGTCTATCGTGTCCTTTCTGTCGTCGATGAAGTCCGCGAGCGCGTCGTGCGCAAGTTCGCGGGTGTTGATGACGGTGTTTGAAAGAGAACTGAAAAAGATAATTTTGTTGAGAAGCCCTTCCATTTCCCTTATGTTTGAAGTGGAATTCTCCGCGATAAACTCCGCGACGTCGTCGGACAAATCGAATTTTGACTGTGCCGCCTTGTTTTTGAGAATGGCGACGCGAGTCTCCATATCCGGCGTTTGAATGTCGACGGTGAGTCCCCAACTGAAACGCGTAGAGAGCCTGTCGGCGAGTTTTTCCATCTCCTTTGGCGCGCGGTCGGAAGTGAGAATGATTTGCTTTCCCGACTGGTACAAGTCATTGAAGATGTTGAAGAAGGCGTTTTGAGTGGCGTCTTTGCCGTTTATCGCCTGAATATCGTCTATCATGAGTACGTCGCAGGAGCGATACTTTTCTCTGAACTTATTGTTTTCCTCGTTTGAACCGCTGCGTATGACTTGAATGATCTCCGTGACAAGGTCGTCCGCCGTGACGTAAAGCACGTTCGCGTTCTTGTTCTTTTTGAAGATATGATTTCCTATCGCGTGGAGCAAGTGCGTTTTGCCAAGTCCGACGCCCGAATAGATAAAGAGAGGATTGAATTTTGTGCCGGGTTCTTCCGCAACCGTCTTGCTTGCGGCAAGCGCGTATGCGTTGGATTTGCCCTCCACAAAGGTGTCAAAAGTGTATTTTGGAAGAAACGGATTCTTCTTCTTGCTTTGTACGACGGGTGTTGAGACGACAAAGCCCGCATTTTCGACAAAATCCGACTGATTTTTGAGATAATCGTCTTTTTTGTCCGCCGTCGTGATGACAACGTCTTTGACGGAGGAGTTTATGGCGGAAGCGACTTCCTTTATCGTATCGAGATACTTTGAGTCGATGGTCTTTTTTGCGGTTGCCGAAATCGTCGACAGCACGAGCGCGCCCCCGACAAAGCAAACGGGTTCGAGTTTTTCGATCCACACTTCATAGCTTATCGCCTGAATGGAGATGGACAACTCTTCCTTGCAATTTTCCCAAAATTCCTCGATATTTATCATACCGACAATTATAGCAAACCGAAAAAATTTTTCAAGCAAAAAATAAAAAAATAAAACTAAATACAAGATGTTGAAAAAAATTCGCTCATAAGTTATACTTCTAGTATGAAAATCTTGTCGCTTACCCTTTCAAACTTCCGCAATTACGCCCACGCGTCTGTGAATTTCACAGACGGTCTCAACGTACTCTACGGCGAAAACGCGAGCGGCAAGACGAATATGCTCGAGAGCGTATACTTCGCGTCCGTCTTCTCTTCCCCCCGCACGACGAAGGACAAAGAGATGGTTATGCTCGGAGCGGAGTTCGCGACTTTGAAGCTCGTCATAGAGAAGAAATACCGAAAGCATACGATAAACATATTGATAGATTCCGCAGGCAAAAAAAAGGTCGCCGTGGACGGCGTGCCCGTAAATCGCGCGGCGGAACTGCTTGGTATACTCGGCGTCGTCTTCTTCTCCCCCGATGAGATGAAACTCGTCAAGGAATCCCCCGCCGAGAGAAGACGCTTTTTAGACATCGGGCTCAGCCAACAACAAAAGGCGTATTTTACGGATCTTAGTCGCTACAACCACACGTTAAAGCAAAAGAACAACCTGCTCAAAGAGTATAAGCACTCGACGAATGTTGACGATATGCTCGACGTATGGGACGCAGGACTTGCAAAAGAGGGCGCGACGATCATCGCCCGCCGTATGGAATATATCGACACGCTCAACGACGCCGCAAGGAAGTTTCACTTCATCTTATCAGGCGAGAAAGAGACGCTGACTTTGTCGTACGAGAGCGGAGCAAAGACGGACTGCCCGCAGGAGGAACTTGAACAAAACCTCCTCACCGCCCTCCGCGCCGCGCGTGAAAAGGACAAGGAACTCGGCTTTTCCACGGTCGGTCCGCACCGCGACGATATAAAGATAGAAATCAACGGCAAGGATTCTCGCCGTTTTGCTTCGCAAGGTCAACAGCGCACGATTGCGCTTGCCATGAAAATAGGACAGGTCGTCATCTACCGCGACGAGATAGGCGAATCCCCCGTGCTTCTCCTCGACGACGTTCTCTCCGAACTCGATGAGAACCGTCAGCACGTCCTGCTCGATCTTGTCAACGGCTTTCAAACTCTCCTCACCTGCACGGAGTATAAACTTGACAATCCCGCAACTTTGTTTTGCGTTTCAAACGGAAACATAAACAAAAATAAACAGCTCTCAAAGGGTGCCGTTGTGCAACCCTAAATAAAGTTTTCCCATCTCCTTCGTATGGTTCTTCCCACCGCGCCTAAACCGAACACAAGTCAAAATGCTTAGTTTATGGAAAACGATATGGTCGCATTTTGACCTTGCTATTCTCTACAAGGCTTTATACCCGCTCCGGGAAGCACCGTCGGTGCCCTCGCTCAAAAGCTGTGTCAATTTATATTGCCTTTGCAAGCAAACGCAATAATGATAGTCACACCTTTTTCGCCACTTCGCACACAATGTTGTTTGCTAAACGGAACAAGAGATTGCTTGCTCAATCCAGTATTTCGCAACAACCTTGTGTTTGATAATAACCACACGAAGTGTGTGCCACGCCTCTTTGGGCGAAATAGAACGGAGCCTCGCCGTCGAGGCGTACAAAGTATCAGTCGGGACACACTCACGCGGTCGTCGCCACTGCGACTCCAATTCCGTCTTCGAACAGCTGGCGCAAGAGAATCATTTCACAAATCCACACTTAAACAATCAAAAACAGCACGATAAAGTGCCGTTTTTGCAAATAATTATAAAAACCGTTAACATCAAAAAACAAACATAATAAACCGCTCGGTTCGGATGAAGAGCGCGAAAAAGCCCGCTTGCGAGAGATGAGCGTACCGACGTACGTGACCCTCGAACAAACGGGCTTTGACAATGCTATTCGCCAAACTGTGCGGTTTATAATTTATCGTTGTATTTCAGGATTTGAATCAGCGCATGAATACGCTCAAGATCGTCCGCATTGAAATAGTCTATAGTGATTCTTCCCTTTTGGTCGTTGCCGACGAGTTTGACCTTTGTTGCAAAGATACGCTTCATATCGCCGACAAACTCTTTGAGTTCAAGCGACATAACTTTGTTCTCTCTCGGACCTGTCGGAATAGTCTTTCTCGTGAAGTAGAGGCGAACTCTGTTTTCGAGATCTCTGACGGAGAGTTTGTTGTCGCAGGCTTGCTTTGCAAGGGCGATGAGGTATTCTTTGTCGTCGATGGAGATGAGCGTTCTTGCGTGGCCCGGGGCGAGTTTGCCTTCTCTCACGAGTTCGGTCACTTCGTCGGGGAGTTGCAAAAGTCTAAGAGTGTTTGTGACGTACGGGCGGGATTTGCCGATTCTTATCGCCACTTCCTCTTGAGTGAGACCGTGGTTTTCCATAAGTTCGCGCATACCTTCCGCCGCCTCGACAGCGTTCAAGTCTTCGCGGTGCAAGTTCTCTATAAGCGAGATTTCTTGGATTTGTTGCGGAGAGAATTCTCTTACGATCGCGGGGACTTTTTTGAGTCCCGCCATGTGGCATGCGCGGAAACGGCGTTCGCCTGCGATGATGAGATATCTTCCGCCCTCGCTACGCACAAGAATGAGAGGTTGAAGGACGCCGTACGTCGTGATAGACGCCGCCATTTCTCTCAAACTGTCCTCGTTGAACGTCTTTCTCGGTTGGTTCGGGTTCCTGTCAATGAGAGTGATGTCGATTTCCTGCGTTTGGATGTCGTCGGAAAGATCCACTTTGACGTTTTCAGGATTATCGTTGAAGAGTGCGTTCAAGCCTTTCATGCCAAGGCCGCCTTTTGCGTTTGCCATAACAAAACTCCTTAGATTTTTTGTATAAATTCTTTTGCGAGCGCCTCGTATGCGAGTGCTCCCGCGCATTTTTTGTCGTATAGTACCACCGGCTTGCCAAAACTCGGCGACTCCGCCAGGCGTACGTTCTTCGGGATCGTGGTCTCAAACACCTTGTCGCCAAAGAGTTTTTCGATCTCCGCCCTCACTTCCCTCGTGAGTTTGCTCCTGCCGTCGTACATGGTGAGCGCAACGCCCGCGATATTGACGGACGGATTCAAAAACTTCCGTACGAGTTTCACGGTGTTCATCATCTGCGCCAGTCCTTCGAGCGCGAAGTATTCACACACGATAGGCACGACGATGCCGTTTGACGCGGTGAGTGCGTTGACGGTGAGCAGCCCGAGCGACGGACCGCAGTCTATAAAGATATAGTCAAAATTGTCCTTTACCGCCTCGAGTTTCTCTTCGAGCACGCGCTCGCGCCCGATGACGATTTGCCCGAGTTCGAGTTCCGCCCCCGCAAGGTCGTTGGACGCGGGTAGGATTTTCAATCCCTTTATCTCGGTATCCACGATGCAAGACTTTATGTCAGCGCCGCCGCAAATAACGTCGTATATAGAGTTTTTGGTGCGTTTGTCAAATATGCCGAGCGATGAAGAGGCGTTTCCCTGCGCGTCGAAGTCCACAACAAGGACTCTTTTGCCCGCTTCCGCTATATATGCCGCAAGATTGACGCAGGTCGTCGTCTTGCCAACCCCGCCTTTCTGATTTGAAAATGCAATAATTTTTGCCATATAATAAAGTCTATCACAGATTAAAAATTTTGGCAACAGGGTTTTGGCATGGATTTGAGCATATTTTTCTCAATTTGATTTTATAAAAATCAACAAACGGCAAAAATTTCAATAAGACTATGCAAAATCACGAAACGGTGGTATAATGCAAATATGCAAAATACAAACAAGCTAAAATCCGTTTTGAACGGCATAGACGTGTTTCCGACAAGCGAGCAGCTTTCAAAGTTGTCCGCCTATTTCGATATGGTTGTCGAAAAGAACAAGCAGTTCAATTTGACCGCTATCCTTTCCGAGGACGACTTCGTCTCCAAGCACTACGAAGACAGCCTGTTTGGCGCAAGCGAGTTCCCTGTCAGCGCGCGTGTGCTGGACATAGGTTGCGGAGGAGGCTTCCCGTCCGTGCCGATAGCAATAATGCGAGAGGATTTGAGCGTCGTCGGCATAGACTCTACGGCAAAGAAGACTGTGTTTGTTGACGATTCGGCTCGCGAACTCGGGCTTTCAAATCTCACGACAGTCGCGGGCAGAGCGGAAGACCAAAAGAACCTCTTCGGCACGTTTGACGCAGTCACGGCAAGGGCGGTGTCGTCACTTCCCATTCTTCTTGAACTGTCCGCTCCGATGCTCAAAGTCGGCGGGACATTCATCGCCTACAAAACTGACGAATCCGAACTTGAACCAGCAAAAAACGCACTTAAAGTCTTGAATATGCAATTTGACCACTCAAAATGCGGGATGCTTTCATGCGGCGAAAAGCGAGCGATCCTCGTCTTTAAGAAGGTCGGCAAGACGCCAAGCAATTATCCCCGTCAATATGGAACAATCAAGAAAAAACCTCTCTAAAACCGTTCGGCTTGGCGAATAGCCGCGTTATCACGTCTTGCTCTTCATTCAACCCGAGCAGTTTTGCAAACCACATAGACTTATTTTTTCAAAACAAAATACTATCACAATAAGAAGGCGAAATATGAGAATAGCAATTATCACCGCTATGGCGGAAGAAACAATGCCGATATTTGAAAGTCTCGGCAGTCACGTTGTCGACGAGAGTACGATTTCCGGCGTGCAAGTCAGGGAGTTCGAACTCGGGAACGACACCGTCTATCTCGCGACCTCGGGCGTAGGAGAGGTCAAGGCGGCGCTCGCCGTCCAACTTCTCAAAGACTTGTTCGACGTCGAAGCCGTGCTCAACTTTGGCTTTGTCGGCGCAGTCAGCCCGTCTTTGTCTATTGCCGAACTCGTCGTCGCAGACAAGGTGTGTCACTACCAATTCGACATCTCCGCGTTAAACGGTATCGAGTCGGGCAGATATTCCGATCACCCGGACAGGTATTTCTATTTTGACAAAAACCTCATCGCCCGCACGCTCGCGAACATAGGAAGACCTATTCGCGTCGTGACGTGCGCGAGCGGAGACAAGTTTGTGTCCTCGTCAGGCGACAAGAATATGCTCCGCGATGAATTCAGAGCGGACATCTGCGAGATGGAACTTGCAGGCATCGCAATAGCCTGCGAGCGCAACAACTTACCGCTCTTGTCTCTCAAAGTCGTTTCCGACAAAGCGGATGAGGCGGCAACCGTAGACTTCGGCGAAATCGTCGCAACCGGCATGCACAAGCTTGCAAGCGTCCTCCCCGCGGTCATCTCCGCCTTAGATGGCACAACGACCACCCTGCCCCCTATCAAAAAATAGTCCGAGATGCAACAGGTCGTTCTTCGCGATATGATTCAAAGCGACATAGAAGACTACGTCAAATGGTTTTCGACTCGCATGGAGTGGCAAAAGTTTGATGCTCCGTGGGAGCCGGTGTCGCTATGCGAGGAAGAAGAACGAAAAACTTGGACGGAATATTTCAACCAAACGAAAGACCTTGACAAAGACAGGACAAGATATAAATTTGAAATCGAATGGCAAGGCAAACACGTCGGCTGGGTGTCCCGCTACAACGAGTTGTCTTATGTTCCGTATGACGACAAGACGTGTGCCGTCGGCATCGATATTGCGGACGACGCGAGCAGAGGCAAAGGCGTGGGGACTGCCGCTCTCAAAACGTTTATAGACTATATTCACCGCCAAGGAAGCCACCCTATATATTTAGAAACATGGTCGGGCAATACCGCCATGCTGCGAGTGGCGGAAAAACTCGGGTTTCAAGAGATACACAGGCAGCGCGGCGCGCGTTTTATTGACGGCAGAGCCTACGACGCTATTACACTGTGTTTGAACCTTTTGAATAAAAAATAGTAGACAAGTAAACTATCTTGCACAAGTGTTTTTGTGAACGTGCTCGTCAAGTTTGCCTTTGAAATCTCTACAATTTTATGTTTGAAGAACTCATTACAAGTAGATGCAAAATTCGCAAATTCAAACCGTCCGACGCGGACGATTTATTTGCGGTTTTGTCAGATGTTCAGGTGATGAAGTTCGTCGAACAGCCGTTTACGCATGCACAAACCTGCGACTTTGTATTGAAATACGGGCTTTGCGAAAATCCGAAAATTTTTGCTCTTATCATAGATAAGAGCAAATTTACAAATATCGCGTCTCATTGCCCGAAAAACAGCGATGCAAGGCAAGAAAACTCACACGCGCCCTGCAGTCCGCATCTCACACAAAGCACGTGCGTTGTCGGAGCGCCTGCAAACGAGCAACTCATCGGGCATGTGATATTTCATCCGTTCCATGACGAGAACTTGGAGAAGGAATACGGCAAAGACGGCATATACGAACTAGGGTTTGTGATCGCAAAACCATATTGGAATATGGGAATAGCGACCGAAGTCGCGACAAGCCTTGTCGGATATGCGCGCCAAGCGGGAGTTTCCGCTCTTGTCATCGAGTGCGCCACGCAAAACGTTGCCTCGATACACATAGCGAAAAGATTGGGGTTTTGCGAGGTGACGACCACCGCTAGCCTAAAAACATTCGTCCTGTCTCTTCGCTGACCCGCAACCGACGATCTAAACACACCTCGTTATAACAAAATTTTATTAATATATAGTTGCAGTTCAATTCGTGTTAGACACGCTTATATAAAGCGACGCCACGAGAAAATCATATTCAAAGCGCAAAATAAGGCTAAATTTATGAAAATCCGTCAAAATTATAGAAAACGGATTTTTCATTTTCTATAATTTGGGTTTCACGTGAAACAAATTCAGCATGCCAAGCGAATAACAAAGCCATATTTGTGCGTTATGTGGCATAACAATGTTATAGTATTTCTTGTCTTTTTCATTTCAAAACCAATAGATTGCTCGATGCGCGCTATATTGGAGCGCTCTGTTGCCATGCGTAATGCGGCACAAACCGCTCATAGAGCCCATTGAACCTCGCTTCTCGCGTATTTACCTTAAATGTAAGCAAATTTGAGGCTCAAGCGCACAAAGCGCATCTGATTATGCAACAGCATGCATACTAACCTTTGATCCTAAACCGCCGCTTGTAAACGTTCAAAGGCATAATTGGCAAAAATCGCGCCAACATTCATTCAAAAGCGTGAAAAATATAGAAAATGAAAAATTCATTTTCTATATTTTTCATTAAATTACTGTAAAACCGCCGAATTTCGAGCGAAACACCCATTTTGCTGCCGTTGCTGCTTTTGCAAAAATCGGACTAGCAACTTATTATTCATCGCGCAACTCTGACAAGAGTTCGGGTGTGTTTTTGCAAAAACTGCTATTGTGCCGTGGCGGCGTGCGATGATTCGATTTGGCGCTTTGAGATGTACATATGCGGATTTTCTATTGTATCAATGCTTACAATATTCGCGCAATTTCCCGAGCCGTTCCAATAGAAACTCCACTTTTCAATACCATAATTAAAGCGTGGCCTGAGCGATTTTCAGGTTGTCTTTGCGCCTGTGTGGCGAGTCGTTTCCTGCCCCAATCGACTCTTTGCGCTCCCGTGTTAATCGTGACTTCGTTCCGGCTGTCGCTCCGACATTCTACCATATTTACACAGCCAAAAGACCGACAAACGAGGCAATGCCATGAGCGACACTTTCCCATCGGCTTGGCTCTGTCGTGCATTTTGCACGTGTGGTTGAGCTTTTAGGCTCTAATCCGCTGTTGCTCCGTTTTGTATAGTGTGAAGTGACGGTGTGATGCCGCACAAGGAGTATGAAGTGAACAAAATACGGCTATCGCTTTTGTCATCGCCATATAAACGGTTTCTATCGTCATTTGTTCGTCGAGCCACTTTGTTGCGATAGAAAAAGCCTAATTTGCGCGTGAAATATACAAAAATGAAGTAAATTGCGTGGTTTTCTATCATCGCATCGCGCATCGTCGCAAAAATTACGATAGAAAATCGCTCCGTATGGTTGTCACAGCGCGCCAAACCGACGCATACATTACATGTCAACCTCGCATAGTCAGATTTACGTGCAAAGAAGCATCGGATGTTCGGTCAATATTCGGACTGCCGCTCCGCTACGGCGCATTATGAGCATGGCATTGCTCAATTGTGGCTCACGCTCATAGGCGATGACGGTGATTTTGCATATTGTGATGTTCCATTATGCGATCGGCTTGTTCAATGCTTCTTTTGGGGCTGTATTTCGCCAAAGGCATGGCAATAGAGAAATTGTAAGTACCATACATACGCCCGATGATCTCAATGAGTTAAGAGAAGGATTCTCGGGTTATAGGGCTAATTTGTGCCAAAAGCGCATGAAAGCGCAATATTACGCTCATATTGGCACAAGTGTTTCACGTTAAACATTAAAGATAGAAAATTTGAAAAATTAGTCTATGTTTCACGTGGAACAATTTTTCTTTGACGGCGCGTTTCACGTGAAACGAAAATCCTCTAAAACCTACTGTTTAGTAGAGTTTTTGCGTATTTTAGGCGGTCAAAAAATAATTTTTGACCTTTCTCCGTGTTTATTTTTATAGAAAAATTTTTTTCTTTCAACCAAATTTTTTTGCCTGTTTTTGTTTCGCAGTTTTTCTATCAAAATTTTGTGGTTTCACGAATTTTTTATAGTTATAGTGTTATAACTTTGCGTAACATCGTCAAGTGGTGCTGATTTTTCTATATTTTTGCTATAGATATAGATTTTATTGCTGCATTTTGCTGCAAATCGGGCAGTTTTCCGCTATCTTTTACAGGGAAATGTCGGGATGCCTGATATTTCGGTCGTGTGTTTTTGAGTGTTTTGTTTGATGAAAACAGGCTAATGGCAGGAAAACCGGCGTATTTTGTGCGTTTTTCATTGTGAAAAGACTCAATCGAATGGCTGTTTTTCGTGCAAAGTTTGTTAAATTTATGTTTTTGATTGTATTTAGTGCGTGTCGTTCGAATCGGGCGGATCTCGTTGGGGCATTCTCGTTTTATTTTGCTTTTATTTGCCGATGACTATCATTTTATATCCCTATGGCATGCAGTTATTATGCTCAAAAAATTGTCGTTTCACGTAAAACAAATTTTCCACTTGTCCACAGCAAAATTGTGTGATTTTTTGATGATTACTTCAAATAATAGAAAAACAGCCTGTAAAATGGTTTATAAGTTAACCAACTGTTTTTATTGTATTTTATTTATGACTTTATATCTATGGATTTTTTAAGTAGATTTTTATTTGCGATTTAAGCGATACTGTGTTTATTGTCAAATTGTGTGCCAAAAGGACATTCCTTAAAAGCCGGAGAATTGTTGTATGCCATACAGTTGTTGCATTTGGCATTACTTGTACAATCTATATCGTTGTAGATATAGATAATGTTGTAGATATAGATAATGTTTTTGTGGGATTGAAATATTTTTTGTTCTCGTTTATAATTGTGACTATAAGACTTATGTGATGCTGTGAGGATATAACGGTGTTTGTCTATAAAAAATATTTCGAGAGATACTGTGAGACTAATAAATTGGAGTTGTCTTTATCTTTTGAGATGCCCTGTGGGTATGAAACCGCTTATGGGACTTTTGACGTCGGGTCGAAAACGGTGTTCATAAATGCGGAATATCTGAAAGATGCACCGGACTGTGAAAAAGCTTTTATCTTTTTCATGAGTTGAGACACGCCTCTCAATATCTTTGCCCTGACCTGTTTAGCTGTGAAGTAAATCGTAGCTTGCAATACGTAATAATGTTTGACGGCACTTGTTTTAAAATCATTAACGGCAAATACTATGAATGTAAATTGGAAGGCGGCGAAGATTTTTTTTCAAATATCTACCTTGGCCAGCCGTATGAAGTTGACGCCAATAAGTACGCGTATGAGCAGGCAAAAAGGATGTTCGGGGAGACAAATGATCTTCGTAAATTGTATGAATTTTGGACGCCTTGTCCACCTGTGCCGAATGACGTTTATGAGTCTGTATGTGCTTTGATTGACGAAAAAATTCAAACGAATGAATAAAGGTGATACCGATTTTAACGCTACTGATTGCCTGTGAATGTTGTTCGCTTTGCTTAAACTTGAGAGTGTTGTTGTGCTTATGTGTGGTTTTTGAGGCGACTTAGTTGTAGCGCTCGCGCAGTTGTGCGCAGTAAGCCTCGATTTGGGCGAGGTTGTCCTCGGACTGTTTGGCGTATGGATCGACAAGGGAGAGAGTGGGAAAGAGGGAGTCGCGCTTTAAGAGGGCTTTCAGTTTGTCGAAAGATTTTTCGGCATGTCCTCCGCTCGAACAGGCAAAGGCGGAAATTTGGAGTTTTTCAAGTCCGCCGACGTTTTGCTCTACGAACGTGCGTATTGGCGGTGCAAACGTGCCTGCCCACACGGGGTAGCCGATGATGACGAGGTCGTATTTGTTTGCGTCAAACTCGTAGGGAACAAGCGCAGGGGATTCGCCCATAACTGCGCTTTTGCCGCCCCAAAAGAACTTTTTGAAACCTTTTGACGGGTACGCCTTTTCCGGTTCAAGCCGTATTAGGTCCGCGGACAGCTGTTTTGCAAGTTCCGTTGCGACGTATTCGCAGTTTCCGGATTGGGAATAGTAAATTATTGCGATTTTCATATTTTTCCTTTCAACCGTGCTATCCCACGAATAGCTGTGGTTTTGAAGTGGGTTTATTTGCGTTGTATATCCTAAATAAAGTTTTCCCATCTCTTTCGTATGGGCTGACGTCGTTTAACCCTAAATGCAATACCCCTTCCTGCTCCGCCAGGTTTCCCGCACCGCGGAACAAACCGAACACAAGTTGCTCACTTCTAAGGAAATAAACAAAACTATCGTTCGCAACCTTGCTATTCCCTACAAGAGTGTACTACTCGCTCCGGGGACACCAAGTCGGCGCTCTAAAATCAAGTTTCCTCTATTCTTTGCCACTTCGCCTTTGGGACGCTTCGCAACAGAATGTCCCAAAGTCTCGTACTGAGTGCAGACCGAGGCACTCCGGGGACTCCG
>ONYW01000017.1 GCA_900322215.1 uncultured Eubacteriales bacterium
AGGGATACGTGTCCGTTGCAAAGCAACTTACCGAACGATTTGGCATAAAGGCTGTCGCGATCACTCTCCGCGAGAGCATAAACGCAAACGACAACAATTGGTCGGGTATGCTCTACGTCGGCGGGAATGCGTTTTTCAGCAAAAAGTACGCCATCAACATAGTCGATCGCGTGGGCGGTGGAGACAGTTTCGGCGCAGGACTCATCCATAGCATGCTAAACGGTGCGCACGCCGGGGACGCCATCGAGTTTGCGGTTGCCGCAAGTTGCTTGAAACACACAATCGAGGGCGACTACAACCTTGTCAGCGAGCAGGAAGTTGTCGCGCTCGCAAATGGGAGCGCAAGCGGTCGCGTTCAACGCTGACAAACGTCTGATTTAGCGACCTGCTTTGTTATCGCGCTTTGCTCGTCAGACCGTGTACGCCTATGTACACTGGGTCCGCCGTTCAAGGCACGATGCCTCGCATCTCATCTAAATCAGCCGTTTGTACCACATACGGTGCCGAGCGACTTGAAAAAATACAGTAAAAATTGATTACAACATAGAGGAACAAAAAATGAACAACATCACAATATCAGGGTTTTATGATGAAATAAGCAGTGATTTAAGTGCGCAAATTGCAGTTTTGCACGAACTTGGCGAAACGTATATGTGCCCAAGATCCGTCGATGGCAAGAACATCGCCGACTACACGTTTGAAGAGTTCAAAAAGGACATATATCCAATTCTTCAAAGAGAGGGAATAAAGTTCTCATCAATCGGCTCTCCTATCGGAAAGGTCGGTATTGATGACGAAGAGGGCTTTGCAAAACAAAAGAAGCAACTTGCCGAACTCGTCAAAATCGCTCAGCTTATGGAGTGCAAATATATCCGCATTTTCTCCTTCTATTACGGAGACAAAAATCCCGCCGACTGCCATGCAAAAGTCATTGCACGACTCAAAGAATTTTTGGCGATTTCAAAGGGTAGCGGAGTCAAACTTATGCACGAGAACGAAAAACTCATTTACGGCGACACTCCCGAGCGTGTGCTTGCCATAAAGAAAGAGATAGACGACGAGGACTTTGTCTTTTGCTTTGACGCAAGCAACTACGTGCAGTGTGACGTGAACCCGAAAGAGGCTTTTGAGCTTCTTAAAGACATCACGGTGTACTATCACATCAAGGACTGTTCGAAGTACAAAGTCGAAGTGCCTGTCGGAACGGGCGAGGGCGAATACAAATACATTATTGGCAAACTCAAAAAGCGCGGATACGAGGGCTTTATGACCTTAGAACCGCACACCTGGAAGTACGCCGTTTTGAAGCCCGTCGTCTACTTCGTGCCGTTTGCCTGCCTTGCAAAGCGCGACTACTACAAGGCGTTCAGACTTATTGACAAGAAGATGAACAGGGGATTCTTTAAGTGCGCGTCAAGAAAACAAGTTTTCTTGTGGCAATACGAAAACCTCAAAAAACTGCTCGCGGAGGCATAAACTATGGCGGACAAAAAAGAAATCAGATACGGTATCGTCGGCATCGGCAAACAGGGTACATTTTATACGAACATCTTTATGCACAATATGGGCGTTTTGAAAGGCGCAAAACTCACCGCGGTGTGTGACATTGCGGAGGATAGAAGAAAGTATGCGGAGAAGAATCTCAAGGGCGTAAAAGTCTTTTCCGACTACAAAGAGATGTTTGCTTCGGGTCTTATCGACGTCGTTATGGTGGAGACTCCTCATTATTTCCACCCGGAGATAGTCATCGACGCACTTAGAGCAGGGCTGAACGTGCTTTGCGACAAGCCTGCGGGCGTATACACAAAACAGGTCAAAGAGATGAACGAGGAGGCAAAAAAGCATCCTGAACTCCTCTTTGGCATGATGTTTAATCAACGCACAAATCCGCTCTATATCAAGGCAAAAGAGATCATCGAGAGCGGAAGACTCGGCAAACTCACGAGAATAGTGTGGATAATAACCAACTGGTATCGTCCAAAGGCGTACTATGACCAAGGCGGATGGAGAGGCACTTGGTGGGGTGAAGGCGGAGGCGTACTCCTCAATCAATGTCCTCATCAACTCGACCTTTTCACTTGGCTCGCGGGGCTTCCTGTCTCCGTTACGGCAACTTCTTCGACGGTAGGACGCGATATAAGCGTTGAAAACGACGTTACGGCGTATTGCAAATTCGCAAACGGTGCAACGGGCGTGTTCATTACGTCCACGCACGACGCACCCGGCACGAACAGGCTCGAAATCACAGGCGAGGGCGGCAAAATCGTCATCGAGGGCGGAAAACTCGTATTCACCGAGAACGAGGAGATGGAGCCTGAATTTTCCGCACACAACAAAGTGTTTATGGGCGCGCCGAAGACAAAGAAGCACGTCTATCGCGGTTGGAGCCACTATTGCCATTTCAAAAAATATCCGCCGCAGCACGCGGGCATCATCAAGAACTATACTGACTTCCTGCTTGGAAAGACGGACAAATTTATTGCGCCGGGCGAGGAGGGCATCATAGGACTCACTTTCTCAAACGCAATACACCTTGCGGGCTGGACGGGAAAAGAAGTGAAGATCCCGCTCGACGAGGATTTGTATCTTGAAGAACTTGAAAAGCGCAAGCAAGAAGAAAAAGAAAAACAAGCAAAATAAGCGGTTAGATAGCCGAAAATCATAAGAGGGAAATATGCAAACAGTTGAAGTGACGACGCCTTGCGGAAAGGTGATCGGAGAAAAAACAGAGTATGGCGCGCGCTTTCAAGGCGTAAGATACGCGACTGCAAAACGCTTTGAAAAGCCTGTCGAAATCACGCACTATGACGCTGTGCAGGACGCAACGAAACAGGGCGTATGCTGTCCGCAAATGCGCGCTTATTGGAATGAGGAGCATCGCTTCTATTATCAAGAACTTCGCAAAGGACAGACCTTTACGTACAGCGAAGACTGCCAAATCCTCAACATCTTTACTCCCGACAACGCCAAAGACTGTCCCGTCATCGTCTATATTCACGGCGGAAGTTTTACGGGCGGCAGCATAAACGAAAAGCACTTTGACGGCTGGCAGTATACAAAGCGCGGAGTGATTTTTGTCGCAGTGAATTACCGCCTCAATATCTTCGGTTCGTTTGTGGACGGAGTGCATTCAAACGGCAATTTGCACCTCTTCGATCAATATACGGCTATCGAGTGGGTTAGACACAACATTTCTGCGTTTGGCGGTGATCCGAACAGTATTATTCTTATGGGACAGAGCGCGGGCGCGATGAGCGTGCAGACTCTCATTTGCACGGACGCATTAAAAGGCAAAGTCAAAGGCGCCGTTATGTTCTCGGGCGGTGGAAAACGAGTCGGTCTTCTTCCGATTTCAAAACCGAACAAGAGGTACTGGGCAAAACTCGTCAAAGAGTGCGGTGCAAAGACGTTTGAAGAGGCGCAGGCAATACCCGCCGAACAACTTTGGACCGTATGGAAGCAAAAACACCTCTTCGGAAAGGCTATGGAGACAAAAATCGTCCTTGACGGCGAACTCGTCAAAGACAAAAAGTACAACACCGACATTCCCGTAATCTTCGGCGTGGACAAAAAGGATCTTATGCCTCCGCTCCTCAACCACATGGCGCAGGCGTTCGCAAGAAAGCAGAGGAGAAAGGGATGCAAGGCGTATATCTTCCACTTTGACAGACTTTTGCCACCCGACGGAGCGTCTTTCCATGCCTGTGAACTTTGGTACGCGCTTGGGAGCCTCGCAAATTCTGAACGTCCGTTTGAATCTCACGACTATGAGATAGCGGACGATATGATGGACAGATTTTCCGCTTTTGTACGCACAGGCTCTCCAAACGTAAACGCTGAAGACTGGCACCCGTATCACAGTAAAAAAGATATAAAAGTGTGGGAATAACATACAAAGTTTATAATTAAATTCCTACCAAAATACTTTTTGTATTTTTGGCGAAAAGAATTGACAAAACTACTTGTCAAAACGAGGAGTTTAATATATAATCATTTGCGTTGGGTTATAAGGAGAAGATGTTCTCCCTGAACAGTTGGAGGCGATGGTTTTGTTTTCCATCCACTTCCAACTGCCACCCTTATTGAAAATGAACTACAACTTAATATAATTCTTTGGAGAAGTCGCGTATATGGTATTTATACCAAACACGCTCTATCTCCCGAAACTTAATATTTTATTTGGAGAAGTCGCAATTATGGTACTGCGTTCCAAACTGCTCCTTCTCCCAACAATTTAATAATTCTTTGGAGAAGTCGCCTAGTTTGGTACTGCGTTCCAAACTGCTCCTTCTCCCAACAATTTAATAATTCTTTGGAGAAGTCGCCTAGTTTGGTCGAGGGCGCGCGACTGGAAATCGCGTAACCGTCAAAAGCGGTTCAAGAGTTCGAATCTCTTCTTCTCCGCCAAAGAAAAGCACTCGAAAAGAGTGCTTTTTTTGATGCGGAGAAAGTGAAGAGATTCCCCACAATAAATTGTGGGCACACTTCGTGTGCGAACGCGAACTCTCGTGACAGCAAGGAACGAGCAACTTGCTCGCAAGGGTTGTGAGAGACGTAGATGACATAGGTAGTCATATTTCTAATATACAATTATTCTTATTTCTTCTAGTTTTTTAAATTACAAAAATTTTGCTTGCTATTGTTCGAGATATAGAATATAATGTGATTAACATAATGAGGTGAGAATATGTTAAGTTTTATTTCTGCAAAAGAAGCTGCTGAAAAATGGGATATATCTCAAAGGCGCGTGGCTGTTTTATGTTCTGAAAATCGTATAAATGGAGCAATGATGGTTGGCAATATGTGGATTATTCCAAGTAATGCGACTAAGCCAATTGATAAGCGTACGATAAGATATGAGAAACAAAAAAATATTGTCTTGAAACCATTTGTAAAGTGGGTTGGCGGCAAAGGTCAATTGGTTGATCAACTCGAAAAAATGTTCCCCGCAAACGGCGAAAGAGTTTTGACAAAATACGCAGAGCCAATGGTTGGCGGAGGCGCATTATTTTTTAATGTGCTGTCAAAGTATGATTTTGATGAGTTTTATATCGGAGATATAAACCCCGAACTTATTAATGCCTATCAAGTTATTAAAAACGATGTTGATAATTTGATTTCAAAGCTTAATGAAATGCAAATAACATTTTTGCCAATGGATGAAAACGGCAGAAAGTATTATTATTACAGCATACGTGAAAGATTTAATAATACGGGCTTATCTAACGAAACCGCGACAGAAAAAGCTTCTCAATTTATTTTCTTAAATAAAACTTGTTTTAATGGTCTTTATCGTGTTAATAGAAAAGGACAATTTAATGTTCCTATGGGCGCATACAAGAATCCGACAATTTGTGATGAGGAAAATTTGCTCAATATTCATGACGCTTTACAAAATGTAACAATTGTATGTGGTGATTATTCGTTGTCAAAGTCGTTTATAGATAACGAAACATTTGTTTATCTTGATCCACCGTATCGTCCTATTTCGGAAACTTCTGGATTTACAGCATACAATACTGATACATTTGATGATAACGAACAAAGGCGTCTTGCACAATTTATTGATGAAATAAATAAAAGTGGTGCAAAAATTGTTTTGAGCAACTCCGATCCGAAGAACATCAACGAAGAAGACAATTTCTTTGATGATTTATATAAGGATTATACTATTAACCGTGTTGAAGCAACTAGAATGATAAATAGCAACGCAGAAAAGCGTGGGAAAATCAATGAATTACTTATTCACAATTAAAGGAGACGATACAGATGATAAAAAGTGGGAAAGGTGGCGGAAATACTCGTACAGGTTTAGTCTTTGAAGGCAAAACAGATTTGTCAACATTTTTAGGGCAACAACCACATTACAGAGTTGTAGAACATGATGTTTTTTATAACGATGAGAAGGTCGCGGAAGTATATAAAAAGCATAATTTTTACTCCATATTTTTGAACAAATTAGGTATTGACTGGGCACAATATATATCTAAAAAACTTTTGCCTGATGATAGCATTTTTGTTTTGCTCAATAATGTATTGTTTATTATTGAATGCAAGCATCAAGAAGTTGCAGGCTCGGTCGATGAAAAACTACAAACATGCGACTTTAAGAAAAAACAATATAAAAAGTTGATGGCTCCTGCAAACATTGATGTTGAATACATCTATTTGTTGGATGAATGGTTTAGAGATCCAAAATATAAAGATGTATTGGATTATATACATTCCGTCGACTGTGACTATTATTTTGAGTATATTCCGCTTGTGCGTCTTGGACTTCCTGTTCCGCCTGAACTTATAGAAGACTGATATGGCAAAGAAGATTCCTCTACAACCTGAAAATTTCGAACTCGAGACGAACACCGTTTGGGCATTTCCCGACCGCGGTAAATGGGCGACTCACGATGCTAAATATCGTGGCAATTGGTCTCCGTATATTCCGCGCAACTTAATATTGCGTTATTCGGCTGAAGGAGATACGGTTTTAGATCAGTTTGTCGGTGGTGGCACTACTGCAGTTGAGGCAAAGCTCACAAATCGAAATTTTATCGGGATTGACATAAATCCAAATGCGCTTGAAATTACAAAAAGCAAGTTGGATTTTGAGTGTGAATTTAACCCGACGATTGATATAATACAAGGCGATGCGCGTAATCTTTCACCAATTGCCGATAAGTCAATAGATTTAATTTGTACGCACCCACCTTATGCCGATATAATTCATTATAGTGAAGATATAGACGGTGATATGTCACTTATGCCGATGAAAGATTTTTTATTTGAAATCGGCAAAGTCGCAGAAGAATGCTATCGGGTATTGAAAAAGGACAAGTTTTGCGCTATACTTATGGGAGATATGCGCAAAAAAGGTATGGTCCAACCACTTGCTTTTGAAACGATGCGTATTTTTGAAATGGCAGGATTCAAAACGAAAGAAATTATAATCAAGGAACAACACAACTGCAAAGCCACGGGCTATTGGAAAACAAACAGCATAAAGTTTAATTTTCTTTTACTCGCCCACGAGTATTTGTTTGTGTTTAAGAAATAACAAAAGGAGATAATTATGGAACTTAATGCATTTCCAAAAAGCATAGAAGATACTCTGAGATTGCAAAGAGAATATATTATTCCGAGATTTCAAAGGGAGTATTCTTGGGAAAGTGAAGAATTATCTGAATTGTTTGAAGACCTACTCGACAATATTCATTTGGACAGTAATGGTGTGCTGCAGCCGACTGAATACTTTATAGGCTCATTAGTCTTGGTGGGAGACGAAGACAATACCACAGATATAAAACGTTATGTTGTAGATGGTCAACAACGCCTTACAACTATTACTATACTTTTTTCCGTGATTGCTAGAAAATTTAAAGAATTAGGTGAAGACAAGCTTTTTGAAAAAACGCATTCATACATAATTGGTGAGGATGATGATGGTATGCCATACTCTAAATTGATTAATGAAATGGCAAAACCATATTTTCAAACGCGAATTCAACAAAAGGAAATTGATTTCTCAGCAACACCAAAAACGCAAGAAGATAAAAGAATTCTGTTTGCTTACAACTACTTCGATAGGCAATTAAAAGAAACATTATTAATTAAAAGCATTAGGGAAAGAAATCCTTCGGTAGCGGAATATGATTATGTGACTTTATTAAAATTAATAAAAGAGCAAGTTTTAAAATGCAAAGTTATCTATGTAACAGTGAAATCGTTAGATGATGCTTATGAGATTTTTGAAGTATTAAATGCTAAAGGAAAAGATTTGGAACCCGTCGATATGATTAAAAATACCATATTTAGTGTTGTAAACGAACAAACTCCACTTGATAACGCATTAGAGTTATGGACTGGAATTAAAAACTCGATTTCTGTTTTGGATAATTGCGATTTTTCTTCTGCATATAGACATTATTGGCTTTCTAAGTATTGCTTATCGACATCAAAAAAACTAGTATCAAATTTTAACAAGTATATAAAAAAAGACAAGGGAACTTATTTGAGTTTTTTAGACGATTTAAAAACTAATATGAAAAACTATGTCTCAATTGCACACGTGGATGAAAAAGAATGGCAACAACCAGAGGATCTCGCTTTATATACTAGTTTGAATGCCTTAAATACATTCAATGTAACACAAACAAGAGTTTTTTTGTTGGCGTTGTTTGATGTGAAAAATAGAAATATAATATCTCATAAGAATTTCAAGAAAATACTTTTGTTTTTAGAGCATTATCATTTTATATTTACCGCAGTTTGTTCTTGTCGTCCATCAGGGCTTGAAAGGAGGTATTCTTCCTATGCAAGAAACTTAAGAAATTGTTCTTCAAAAGAAGAAACAGCAAGGGAAATAAATAATTTAATCGTTGACATGTCATTGCCAGATTATAATGTGTTTGAAACTCATTTTTTGGAACTCAGATTCTGTTCTTCACAGGAAAAAGATAAAAAGCTAATACAATATATTATGAGGAAAGTCGAACGATACTATTCAGGTGAAGAGCTTAAACCTAATTCGTTCACAATTGAACATATCCTTCCTGAATCGACACAGGCTGATTATGTTGGAATGGTTGGGAATTTATTACCTCTTGGCGCAAAGCTTAATGAAAAATTAGCAGATAAGGCATTTTCGGATAAATTAAGTGGGTATAAGCAATCGCAATATACCACAGTAAAAGAATTTATTGAAGAATTTAAGGAGTGTTCTATATGGGATGAATCATCAATAATTAGCAGAACGAAAGAATTGGCCAACTTGTTGTATGATAATATTATTGAAGGGTAAATTCGATTTACGATACTATCGCTCCGCCAAAGAAAAGCCTCGCAAATGCGAGGTTTTTTGTTGATTAAAAAATGAAAATGTGGTGAATAATTGCCTCAAAAGGAGACAAATATGAACCCACTTAAACAAAATGTAAAAGATTTAGATCAATGCTTTTATGCGCTCAAAGAAATGTATCCCGTGCCGTACGACAAGAAGACGACGAGTCCGTACACGAAGACGAGGGTTATTCTTATGAACGGCACGGAATATGAAAGCGTATGGTTTTTGCATCAATTTGCGCGACACTGCGACGTGCCGGAAATCAAAAACGCGATAGCGGTCGTCAGGAGTCAAGAACAGCAACAGCAAAAGGTTATCGCTTGTTTGAAGCCGATGGACGAGAGCATACTCGAGACCACGATAGGCTATGAGCAACTGGCGATAGACCTCACGGCTACGCTTGCAAAGCACGATACAGACAAGGGGAATATAGAAGCCCTGAATTTTGCGCTGCTTGAAGACTTTGACCACTTGTATAGATTTTCAAATCTTATGCTCTTGGACGGTCAAGATGGAAATCCCGAGACTCTTGTCGGAAAGTATACCGAGATTATGCCCGGTCGCCCGACGATAGCGCATCACCGCTATCCCGTCGACAACGTAAAGCGACCTATGAACGCAAAGAAGAGCGAACTTTTTTCAAAACTCGTCGCAAACGTCATAACCGCCGCGGAGCAGCAGACGATGAACTATTATATGAACATCAGTCAGTGGTACAAAACCGACCTCGGCAGGCAACTGTATGCCGAGATCGCTATGGTCGAAGAGGAACACGTCACGCAGTATGAGAGCCTTAAAGATCCGAATTGCAGTTGGCTGGAAAACTGGGTAATGCACGAATACACCGAAGCATATTTGTATTTCAGCATGTACGAGGACGAGTCGGACGAGAATATCAAGAAAATTTGGAAACGCCACTTCGATATGGAACGCGCGCATTTGAATGTAGCCTGTTCGATGCTTGAAAAGTACGAGGGAAGGCGCGCGGCGGAAGTTGTCGGAGACGGGGAGTTCCCCGAACTCTTAAAACTCGGCTCAAACAAGGAGTACGTCAGGGACGTGCTTGAAAGGACCGTGCTTCTAACAGGCGACAAGCAGGGCTATATCGACGTCATGCGCCTTAAAGATAATGCGGACTTTTTCTGCTATCAATCCGCGTTTATTGACGAGCCTACTACGCCAAGTCACCTTGTCATCGCCAAGACTATTGAAAATCACGGCAAGGATTATAGATTTGAAGAATCTCCGCACCCCGTGCAGGACCTTGCTTGTAGGACTTGTGACAACACAAAACTCGGTAGAACGAACAAAAAATAAGCAAAATTCATCCGACAAAAAGCACTCGTTTGAGTGCTTTTTTGATATAAATCATTCTTATATTGATTTTTATAGTAAAATATGGTATTTTTATTGTAAGTCCATAGGGGGATTTGCGTATGTCAAAGACAAGAAGCAAAGTTTTGGCAATAATCGGCTTGGCGGTAGTGTTTGCGCTGAGCGTATCTATATTCTTCACCTGCGCGGGGAGCGGATCCGTTGCCGAGGCGTATGAGAGTTATTTTGCCGAGGACGCGGACAAGTGGGAAGACGGCGTCTTTACGGAGTATTCCACGGGTATATACTGGTATGCGAGCGGAAATCCGATTCCGAGGCGGGATAATCCCGTTGACAAGTCCAAGCCTACTCTTATCTTCGCTCACGGTTGGAAACAAAACGAGGGTTATAAAGAGCGCGACCTCTTGTCGCTGTGGCATGGGACTAACAGCCAATTTGAAAAGGCAGGCTTCGGAAGTTTTGAATTTGACGACGCATATTATCAAACGCTCATAGATCTCGGCTACAACGTCGGGCATTTCTATTGGAATCAACTTTCTGACGACGCGCTCAACTGCGACGAAAAAATTTGGTCGTCGACAGGTCAAGTCGGTATGGGCTACGTTGTGAACAACGGCTCGGGCAAGCGCGTACAGGGTGACGCGAGCAAAAATCCGACAAAATCCGTCGCTGTGATATTCGGCGATGCGATAAAGCAAGCACTCGGAAGCGATTATGCGCAGGATTTGCACCTTGTCGGACACTCTATGGGCGGACAACTTGTGCTTGCGACAGGCGAATATCTTTGCGTACAGAAAGAAGAAGGGGCTGTCAGCGAGCATCTCGTGCCGTCACAGGTCACTCTCATTGATCCGTATATGACTTTCAACGCTTTGTCGCAAGGCGCGACCGTCGATCACTTGCACGGCAAATCGTATCCCGAAAGGGAAAAGGTGTGGATCGTCGGGCTTTGCGCCGACGCTATGGAACACCTTGCTCGTCACAACGTCGCGATGGACTCATACGGCACCGTGTTTTACCGCATGTACCCGATGGTGCTCGGCGATGAAGCGGGCAAGATGATGACCGAGCGCCTGGCGAGATATTGCGCCTGGACGTATCTTTCAAGTCTTAAGAGCAAATACACGCTTGAAAACGGGCATTGCATGGCGATCGACTACTATTTTTCAACTCTCTATGAAGAGACTATCGCAAAGGACAATTTCGGAGTCGAAGTGCCGAGCGCAAAGGCGAGCAAGGAATACATCTTGTCATTGCGCGGAAAGGCTTTCACGCAGTCGCTTGCGGTGAGCGGTGCAAATCCGTTCTATATGCACAACAGCGCGTACACAAGAACGAATGCGGAATATGAGGAAGTAGGCGAGGACTACACCGCATATAGAGAACCGCCGAAAGGTGCTCCCGAAACTCCTGACGGAGAGCCGAGTGGCAACAAAACGCGCGATATAGTCAGTTCTACGGGATTTATCGTCGGTATGTCCGTCGGCGGTGCGATTATCGTCGCAGGTATTGTCGGAATAATTGTCATAGTATTGAAAAACAAAAAAGCAAAACAATAATATGGAGGTGCAAAATGAGTTATTTACCGGATGATTCACATGCAAAAAAGATGTTGAAGACTTCTGCGATTATGGACTTTGTGTCCGCCGCGGCATATCTTGTCGTGTCGGTTGTCGTCATCTATTTCGGCATTACGATGTTCAACTTTGATCCAAACCAAACGGGTACTGAAGGCGCGGAGGTTATGGGAGCGGTGATTGGAGGTATATTCATCATCTTGTTTGGTATAATCTTCATCATCATCGGCGCCGCTTCGCTCATATTCTTTATCGCAGCGGTCGCATACGGCGGTTCGACGCTGTCCGCAAGGAAACTTCCTATTGACAAACTTGCAAAGCGTATGCGTGCGGTAAAAGTCGGCTACGTGCTCGGCTATATCTTCTCGGCAGGCTTTATCATCGCGGCGATAGTGTCCGTCGTCGGAGGTTCTTACGTGACGATCGCGCTCTTCCTCGTGCTTGCGGGGCTTACTATCGCAACCTCCGTCGTCAATATGAAGACTTGCAGAGAAGTCGATATCGAGTGGAAAAAAGAACTCGAAGCAAAACAGGCAAACGGGGAGTATTATATTTGACGCTATATTGTTATAATCTAGCAACCACACAACGCATGTGGTTGTTTTTATTTACGTCATTTCGTTCGCAAGACTGAGCAGAAGCGCAAGCGACTCAGACCAAACAAAGTGCGTGGAGAAATCCCATATGTAGAGACGTGTGGTTGCTCTACCTTACGGTCGTCGGGAAAATCTAAATAAAGTTTTCCCATCTCCTTCGTATGGTTCTTCCCACCGCGCCTGAACCGAACACAAGTCAAAATGCTTGGTTTATGGAAAATTGTATTGTCGCATTTTGACCTTGCTATTCTCTACAAGACGTTATACCCGCTCCGGGAAGCACCATCGGTGCCCTCAAAAGTATCGTGCTCTCATTATGCCACGCCTCTTTGGGCGAAAAAGAACGGAGCCTCGCCGTCGAGGCGTACTGAGTATCAGTCGGGACACACTCACGCGGTCGTCGCCGCTGCGACTCCAATCACGTCTTCGAATGAGTAATCGGGACTCCGGCGCGTCTTCGAACAGTTGACGTGAAAATATTATTTATCCTTTGAAGATTCATTTCAAAAAAATCCATCGGTCAAAGCCGATGGATTTTTTTTGTAGTCAATTCTTACCAAAGGTCGTCGTTTCTGACGATGTCGGCATTTGAAGACGCACGTGCGATTGCATCGATGCCTTTCTTTGCCGCGTCCTTGGAGAGGTAGCCATCGTTTGTTGTTGCGACGATGTTGCCGTTGGATGCGATGAGTCTCAAGCGATATTCGCCTTTCTTGTCAAGGAAGATAACCCACTTCGGGCACTTTTGCTCGACCGGTTTTTGAAGTGTTTGGTCTTCGATAGGGCATGTGCCGGAGTTTTTGATAACGCTTTGAATACCCGTCTTGCAGCTTGTGAGTGCAGGGTATGGTTGAGCACCGATTGCAATAACTCTCTTGTTGGATGAGAAGAGTTTGTAGACATAGTTGCCGTTGTCAGTAACTTTGATAACAAACTTTGCGCGAGTCTTTTGATCGCCTGTGCCTTCAACAAGGACTTTTTCTTGTGGCTTATCGTCTTTCTTTGGTGCCGGTTTTGCTTCTTTTGTTGCCATTTTCTTCTCCTCCGTAGCTTTTGTAGATTTATTTGTGCTTTCTTTTGTAGCCTTTGCCGGAGCCTTCTTTGGCTCTTCTTTCGGTTCTTCCGCCTTTGGAGCGACTTTCTTTGCAGGAGCTTTCTTTGCGGCAGGTTTAGCCTCTTCCTTTGCAGGTTCTGCTTTTGCAGCCGTCTTCTTTGGAGCAGCTTTCTTTGGCTCTTCCTTTGGTTCCTCTGCCTTTGGAGCAGCTTTCTTCGCAGGCGCTTTCTTTGGAGCAGGTTTTGCCTCTTCCTTTGGCTCTTCGGCTTTCTTTACGGATGCGACAGCCGCTACTTGCCATACGTCGTCCTCTTTGACTTTCTTGGACTTGACGACTTTTGCAGGTTTCTCGTCCTTGACTTCAAAGTTGGAATCTGAAAGGGCAGAGTTCACGTTGTTACCGTCAAGACTGATAGACGTTGCGGAACGTTTCGGTGCCTTTGCAGGTGCCGCTTCTTCCTTCGGCTCGGCTGCTTTCTTTGCGCGTGGCTTCTTTTCAGGAACAGGAGAAGGTTCTTCGACAGGTGCCTGTTCTTCTTCGACAGGTTCTTCTGAGGATTGTTCTTCTGCGGTGACTTCCTCTGTGACTGGCTCTTCAGCTTGCTCTTGTACAGGTTCCTCTTGAACCTCTTCCGCAGGCTCTTGAACGTCTTGCTCAGGTGCTTCTTGTGCTTCCTCAACAGGTTCGCCGGCTTGTTCGTCTTGAACAGGTTCTGCCTCTTCAACAGCTTGGACAGGTTCGTCGGTAGGAGCTTCCTCTTGTGACGGTTCCTCTTTATCAACAGGTTCTGTTGCAGGTTCCTCGGCATGAGCTTCCTCTGAGACCGACTCTTCCTCTGCAGGTTCTTCCGCTACAGGTTCTTCGACATGGGATTCTTCCGTTGCAGGTTCCGCCTCTTCGGCTTTTTCCTCTACAGGAGCTTCCTCGTTTTCCGCCTGTGCAGGCTCTGCGACTTCTTGAGGTTCGTCGTCAACGACGTGGACAAGAGTGCCGACGGGAGCGTCGTCATCGTCATCTTCAAGTTCTGCTTCCAAAAACACGATTTCGTCTTTCAATTCTTCCATAAATAACCACCTTGTTGCATAAAAAGAAATAAAAACTTCCTTTTAACCCAAATATTATATTCATAATAACATAATAAAAATAATATTTCAATATAGTAGACAAACTTTTTTTCGCAAATTTTGTGCTTTCTCCCGAAAAAAATTGAAATATTCCACAATATGTGGTAGAATGTTTGCGATGGAAAAGTTGGATTTTAAACTCAATGAACAGCAACAACAAGCAGTCCTTGCGACGGAAGGTCCGGTGCTTGTTATTGCCGGTGCGGGAAGCGGAAAAACGCGCGTGCTTACGGCGCGTATTTGTCATCTTATTGAACTTGGCGTGGATCCGTACAACATTCTCGCTATCACGTTTACGAACAAGGCGGCGAACGAGATGAAAGAGCGTATCGAACGTTCTCTCGGTATGTCGGGCTCGCAGGTGTGGACGAGTACGTTCCACTCTATGTGCGCCAAGATTTTGCGTTTTGACGCGGACAAAATCGGCTATTCCACTGATTTTACCATCTATACGGAGCAGGAGAGCGAGCGTGTCGTAAAGCGCGTTGCGGAAGGACTGCTTGACGCGGATCCGAAGTATAAAAGCGACTATTTGTGGCATATATCTCGCGCAAAGACGCTTGCGCTTGATCCCGACGACTACTATTATGCGACAAAGCAAGACGTTTCAAACGCCGGAGTTATCAAAGAAGTTTACAAGGCGTACGAGGCGGAACTCAAGCGCTCAAACGCTCTTGATTTTGACGATTTGCTTTTGAAGACACTCTACCTCTTCGAGGAGTGTCCGTCCGTGCTTGAAAAGTACCAAAGGCGATTCAAATACATTCACGTGGACGAATTTCAAGACACGAACAAACTCCAATACAGCATCGTCAAACTGCTTGCGAAAGGTAGCGGAAATTTGTTTGTGGTCGGCGACGAAGATCAGTCGATATACAGTTGGAGAGGCGCGGAGATAAAGAATATTCTCGATTTTCCAAAGGATTTCCCCGGCGCGCAGGTGTTCAAACTCGAACAAAACTACCGCTCGACAACGTCTATTCTCAAAGCGGCAAACGCAGTCATCAAGCACAACGCGAACAGGAACGAAAAGAACCTTTGGAGCGATATAAAAGCCGACAATTCAGTCGAATATTACGAGGCGTACTCCGACCGCGAAGAGGCAAGCCAAGTCGCCCGTACGATAGACTACCTTTGCAGGCTCGACGAAAGCTACAAGGACATAGCGGTTTTGGTGAGAGCAAACTCGCTCACAAGAAACTTTGAAGAGGAGTTTAATCTTCACGGAATACCTTACAAGGTATTCGGCGGCTTCCGCTTCTTTGAAAGAAAGGAAATAAAAGACGCGCTTGCCTATGTGCGACTTGCAATAAATCCAAGCGACAACGACAGCATTTTGCGCGTCGTGAACTACCCGAAGCGCGGTGTCGGCACCAGCACCGTGGAAGAACTAAGGACCGTTGCCGAGCGCAACGATATGACGTTTTTCTCCGTGCTTGCAAATCCCGCTCTTTTGAGCGCAAATTCGCAAAAAAAACTCGCGCCATTCATTGAAATCGCGATGAAACTCGTGAGCGGTGTAAAAACGATGCGCCCGACGGAGTTTTTTACGTATATGGTTGAGACGAGCGGACTCGAAACAGCACTCACCGCGAGCGGTGACAAGGAAGACGAGAACAGGCTTGAAAACATTCACGAACTCGTCAATGCGGTCAAAGAGTTCGAAGAGGTCAACTCGGACGCTACGGTCAGCGACTTTATGCAGTCCGTCGCGCTCGTTTCCGACACGGACGATATGTCAGACGACAACTACGTCACAATCGCCACGATTCACGCGGTCAAAGGGCTTGAATTCGACGACGTGTTTATCGTCGGATGCGACGAGGGAATATTCCCGACTCAGCGCTCTATCGTAAATTGCGATATAGAGGAAGAGCGCAGGCTCATGTACGTCGCGATTACGAGAGCAAGGAAGCGCCTGTTTGTGCTGAATGCAAGGGAGAGATTCAGATTCGGCAAACGCGAATCATTCAACAAGAGCAGGTTTATAGGGGAGATGCGCGGGATTCAACCTTCCGTGCGCTTTGCCAACTCCACATACGGCGCAAGGAGTTTTGACGAGCCGAAGAGGGAAAAGTTCGGATTTAACGATAACGACTACAAGGCGTATTCTTCCTCGTACGATGACATCTACTATTCGGATCCTCAAGTGTACAACACGAAGGGCACGCTCGGCGGTTTTACAAAGCAAGCGCCGACAAAGACCGTCAA
The DNA here is from genome assembly GCA_900322215.1 of uncultured Eubacteriales bacterium. GTDB lineage: Bacteria > Bacillota > Clostridia > Christensenellales > CAG-917 > CAG-475. The sequence goes on from ONYW01000017.1 coordinate 16,735, forward strand.
AAAGCAGTCGAGCGGTATAGATTATGACAAATATACCAAAGATACGATTGTGGAACATGCAAAATTTGGTCGCGGACTCATAATCTCCACAAGCGGAGAAGGCGAGGACAAGATTGCCTCTATCGCGTTCAAGGGACTCGGTGTAAAGCGGTTTTCTCTTGCGGTGGCTGCGCCACTTCTCAAAATCGTGGAAGAATAAAACACTGTCGCGTTTCATTACGCAGTAACGCCATTAGTCTCATACATATAATGACGCGTTGCGAAACGGTGCGTTTTGCAAAAAGCAGGACGAGCGTGAATAGTGTTATTCCACTTGAAAATCAAAACGTAAAATGCAGGCATAAAGTCATAAAATTTGCAAAAGCGGTTATCTAATCCGCTCAAAACGGTGAATTATGGACAAACTTCAAAGAATGAAAGAACTTGTTGAGACTCTCAACGAGTGGGCAAGACTCTACTATGAAGAGGACGCTCCCGTCGTTTCCGACGCGGAGTATGACAAACTCTATGACGAACTTCGCCGTCTCGAGAGCGAAGAGGGTTTTTCGCTCAAAAACAGCCCGACGCATAGAGTCGGCGGAGCCCCGCAAAAGAAGTTTGAACAGTCCAAACATTTGCAAAGACTTTACAGCCTTGACAAGTGCCAGTCAAAAGAAGAGTTTTTTGCCTGGTGCGGTAGGCTCGCAAAGCAACTCGGATTTTTCCCCGCGCTCACGTGCGAGTACAAGTTTGACGGGCTTACGCTCAATCTCTTGTATGAAAACGGCAAACTCGTCAAGGCGACGACGAGAGGCGACGGCACGGTCGGGGAGATAGTCACGGAACAAGTGAAGACGATAAAGTGGCTGCCGAGAGAAATAAGTTACCAAGGCGTAATTGAAATACAAGGAGAGGGCATTCTCCGCCTTTCACAACTCGAAAGATACAACGAGACGGCGTCCGAGCCTCTCAAAAACGCAAGAAACGGTGCCGCCGGCGCAATACGCAACTTGAACCCCGCGGTGACCGCCGAGAGAGGTTTGTCGTTTATGGCGTACAACATAGGTTACAGCGACAAAACCTTCCGCTCTCAAACCGAAATGAGAGAGTTTTTGAAAGCCGAAGGCTTTGAAGTAGAGGGCGATTTTGCGCTCGTCGACGACGCTGAAAAGGCGATGAACTATGCCGACAATACGGGTGAAAAGCGTCCGACGCTCGACTACCTTATAGATGGCGTAGTATTTAAGGTCAACGACGTGAACGTGAGAGAAGAACTCGGCTTTACCGAGAAATTTCCGAAATGGGCTATCGCATACAAATTCAAAGCCGACGAGATGACGACCGAACTGCTTGACGTCGTGTGGCAAGTCTCACGCAGTGCAAAACTCAACCCGCTTGCGATACTCGAACCCGTCGACATCGGCGGAGTCACCGTGTCTCGCGCGACTCTCAACAACTTCGGCGACATTCAAAAGAAAAAGGTGAAGATAGGCGACAGGGTGTTTATCAGGCGTTCTAACGACGTAATTCCCGAGATTATGGGCGTTGCGGTGGAAAATCCGAACGCGAAGACGATAGAAAAACCTCTCGTATGTCCCGCCTGCGGTGCGCCCGTCAAAGAAGTCGGCGCGTTTCTCTATTGCACGGGCGATTACTGCGCTCCGCAAATCGTGTCGTATCTCGACCACTTCGCATCAAAAGACGCTATGGATATAGACGGCTTTTCGGAGAAAACCGCCGAACTGCTGTATAATGAAACTCATTTGGAGACGGCTGTCGACCTCATGAATTTGCAGTCGCACGACCTCTTCGGACTTCAAGGATTCGGCGACAAAAAAATATCAAATCTCCTTGCCTCGATAGAGAAGTCAAAGCATACGACTCTCGACAGGTTTATTTTTGCGCTCGGCATAGGCGGTATCGGCAAAAAGACCGCGAAAGACCTTGTCAAGAAGTTCAGAACGCTTGAAAACATCAAGTGTGCAACTCTTGAAGAACTCTCCGCCGTCGACGGCATTGGCGGAATACTCGCGAACAATATATATGACTTTTTCCGCGATTCTAACAGCATTAAATTTGTCGATGACCTCATTGCAAGCGGTATTGAATTTGAGGAAGAACAGGAAAGGACGGGCGTCTTTTCAGGACTAAAGGTGGTGCTTACCGGATCTCTTCCGACCTACAAGCGAGGAGAGGCGACGAGACTTATCGAAGAGAACGGCGGAGAAGTCGCAAGTTCGGTTTCAAAGACCGTTGATCTCGTGCTTGCAGGAGAGGACGCAGGCTCGAAACTCGAAAAGGCGCAAAAACTCGGCATTAAGATCATTGACGAGCCGGAGTTCAAGCGCATACTCGGGCTTGAATAATCTAAAAGTTTTTGCATTTTCGCATTGTAGGAAATTTCGATATTTCCGAAATTTGTGACGTATTTGCCGTCTTCAAACATTACGCCGCTTGTTGCTTGCAAGCGGTGATAACAAAAACACGAAGTGTTTGCCCGAGTTTTCGGGCAAATTTTTTTTGCATAAATTTTGCAATTCGAGGCGTTTTGAGTTGAATATTGCAATAAAAAGTGTTATAATGCTTAAAATTATTTTAGTAGGTGCGCGTATGTACAGTATGACCGGATATGGCAAAGGTGTCGCTACCGACGGCAAAAAGACTATTACGGTTGAGATGAAATCCGTAAATCACAGGTATCTCGACCTGAGTCTTAAACTTCCGAGAACTTTTTTGTTTTTGGAAGACGACTTCAAAAAGACGATAGAAAAAAGTCTATCCCGCGGACACGTCGACGTCTATCTTACGTATGAACAAAAGGCTTCCGACGAGGGCGAATTTGTCGTCGACGTCGACCTTGCAAAAAACTACCTGCACGCTGTTAACGTGCTTGCAATGGAGACGGGCATCGTCAACGACTTTACCGTCACGAACCTTGCAAAAGTCCCCGACGTTATCACTCGCGAAGCGGCGGTTGAAGACGAGGACGTACTCAAAAATCTCGCTATCTTCGCACTTACCGAGGCGCTTAAAAATCTCACGCAAATGAGAGAAAAGGAAGGCGAAGCTTTGAAGAAGGACTTTGAAGTCAAACTCGGAGCCATCGAGTCCGCGCTTAGCAAGATAAAGGAATATGCGCCGAAGGTCGTCGAAGAATACAGGAACAACCTGACGGCAAGAATAGAAGAGGTTGTCGAACCTACGCTTGTCGACAGACAGCGCTTGGCAACCGAGGTCGCGCTCTTTGCGGATCACTGCGCGATAGATGAGGAAATCACAAGACTTTCCACGCATATAAAGGCCATGCGCCATCACTTGGAGGCAACCGAGCCTGTCGGAAGAAAGATGGATTTTCTCGTTCAAGAGTTTTTGCGCGAGACAAACACAATAGGCTCGAAAGCCAACAATATTTCCATCACCGAGCAAGTGCTCATCATAAAGAACGAGATAGAAAAAATGCGCGAACAAGCGCAAAATATTGAATAAAGAGGCAACAGTATTATGGACCCAAAAGGCATGCTTATAGTCATTTCCGGTTTTAGCGGAGTGGGCAAGGGAACGGTTATGCAACTCGTTTTCGACTCGCTTCCGAATCTCCAATTTTCCATCTCCTGCACATCGAGAAAACCGAGACAGGGAGAGGAGAACGGTGTGAACTATTTCTTTATCTCCGAAGAGGAATTTGAAGAAAAAATCAAGAATGACGAGTTTATCGAATACACGAAGACGTTTACCAACTATTACGGCACGCTGAAGAGCGAAATCGACGGTCCGCTGTCGCGTGGCGTCGACGTACTGCTCGAACTCAACGTGGTCGGCGCAAGACGTATCAAAGAACTCTATCCCGACTGCGTGACGATCTTTATCACTCCGCCGTCTCTCGACGTGCTCAAAGCAAGACTTATCGGTCGCGGTACCGAGACGAAAGACAGTTTGAAACGCCGTCTTGCCGAAATCCAAAAAGAGGGTAAGGACATAGAAAGATATGACTATGCGGTCACAAACAACGTCGCCCGCACTTGCGCCGACGAGGTTGTGCATATAATTCAGAGCGAGCACCTCAGAGTTTCTCGCCAAAATCTCAAAAATTTATTCGTATCGGAGGAATAACCTTATGATGATCGATCCACCTATTGACAAACTTATCACTCGTGCAGAGTGCAGATACGCTCTCACATGCGCCGTCGCAAAGCGCACGCGCGAACTCGTTACAAGCGAGAGCGCATACCTTGAAAAGAGCGGAGAAAAGCCGATCACGCTTGCCTGCAAAGAAATCTACGAAGGCAAAATCAAGATCGTTCACGACTAAGTTATGTTGTACGGAAAAAACGTCGTTCTCGGCGTGAGCGGAGGCATCGCGGTCTACAAGGCTTGTGAAATCGTCTCAAGACTTAAAAAACTCGGCGCAAACGTCGACGTGATTATGACGGATCACGCGACCGAGTTTGTCACCCCGCTTACGTTTCAAACGCTGGCAAAATCCGCCGTTGTTTTGAATCCGTTCGAACCGGTTAAGGAATTTGACATCAACCATATTTCGCTTGCAAAAAAAGCGGACGTCTTTCTCGTTGCGCCGGCGACGGCAAACGTTATCGCAAAATTCGCGCAAGGGATAGCGGACGATATGCTTTCAACGACGTATCTCGCTTCCACAGCGCACAAAATCATTTGTCCCGCGATGAACGTCAACATGTATGAGGACGTCACGACTCAGCAAAATATGCAAATTCTCAAAGACAGGGGAGTGGAATTTGTCGATTCTACAGTCGGACTTCTTGCGTGCGGAGACGTCGGCAAAGGTCGTATGGCGGAGCCTGCGGACATCGTGAGAGCGGTTGAAAACTATCTTACGCCTTGTCAGGACTTTGCGGACAAAACCGTGCTGATTACTGCGGGCGGAACGGAAGAGAGCATTGACGGCGTTCGCGTGCTTACAAACCGTTCGAGCGGAAAAATGGGCGCGGCGCTTTGTCAGGCTGTTTCGGACAGGGGTGGAAAAGTCCTGTTTGTGCATGCAAATATGTCCGTTCCCGTGCCAAACTGCGTCGCCGAGGATATAAGAGTGAAAACTACTGACGAGATGCTCGCCGCCTGCAAAGCGCTTTGCAAAAAAGCGGACGTCTATATTTTTGCCGCGGCGCCTGCGGATTACAAACTCAAAAACAAGTTTAAAAACAAGATAAAGGGCGACGCGCTTACGCTTGAATTTGTCAAAAATCCCGACATCGCAAGGACACTCGGCGAAAATAAGGGTGAGGCAAAGTCCGTCATATTCTGCGCGGAGACGACAAATCTCGTTGAGTCCGCAAAGCAAAAACTCGCCCTCAAAAACGCCGACCTCGTCGTCGCCAACGACGTGTCAAGAAAGGACATTGGTTTTGAAGTCGACGAAAACGAAGCGGTGATTATCGGAAAAGACGGAAAAGAATTTGCGGCAGGCAAACTTTCAAAGCGCCGCCTTGCGGACGTAATACTTGACAAAATTTTGTTGATTTAATGGTTTTAGAAGTTATTGTTGACATATCAAGCAACGAGATAGACCGCACCTTCGACTATTCGGGTGCGGATTGTCCTATCGGCAGTCGCGTCGTCGTTGAATTTGGTCGTCAGCACATGATAGGCTTTGTCATCGGAAAGAAAGAAAATTCCGAATACGGCAAGGCGCTAAAGCCCGCAAAATATCTCGATACGCCGATAAACGACGAGCAGCTCGCACTCATGGACTTTATGCGAAAGTCGTATAATCTCCGCTATATAGACGTGCTCAGGCTCTTCGTTCCGGCAAAACTGAGAGAGGAACGCGATCCCGAGTTTACGAGAATATTCTTGACTGTAGACGATTCGAGACCGCTTGAAGAACTCAAACGTATAGTCGGTGACAGGGCAAAAAAACAGCAGGAAGCCCTCGACTTTATCGCGGCGACATCCGGGCAATTTTTGAGTCTTCTCGTCGGCAAATTCGGCGTGTCGGCAATAAACGGCATAAGAGAAAAGGGAGTCGTCAAAGAGAATAAAATTCACGAACGCTCAGCACCTCTCGGCACTCTCAAAAAGGAAAAAAAGACGGTCGTACTCACGGCGGATCAGGCTCTCGCCGTTGACAAAATCACAAACGGTAAGGGCGTGTTTTTGCTTCACGGCGTCACGGGCTCGGGCAAGACGGAGATCTATGAGACGGTCATAGAGAAGTTTTTGGAGCAAGGGAAGACGGCTATTATGCTTGTCCCCGAGATTTCGCTTACTCCTCAAATGCTCGGACTCTTTCGGGCAAGATTCGGAGAAAGCGTCGCGATACTCCACAGCGGTCTCAACGCAAGCGAGAGGTATGACGAGTGGAAGAGACTCTACACGGGGGAGGCAAAAATCGCTATAGGCGCGAGGTCGGCTATCTTTGCACCGCTAAAGAATATAGGCGCGATAATCATTGACGAGGAGCACGACACGTCCTACCTTAGCGAATCCAACCCTCGCTATGACACAAAGGCAGTCGCAAAGTTCAGGGCAAACACCTGCGGTGCGGTCCTCGTGCTCGGATCCGCAACTCCCGACATGGAGACGTATCTAAGCGCAACCGAAGGCAAATATACGCTCATCACTCTCAAAAACCGCATTTCTTCGCACGGACTTCCCGAGATGGAAATCGTCGATATGACGCAGGAATTCAGACAGGGCAACAGGGGACTGTTTTCAAAGACGCTCGAAGAGGCGATAAGAGAGAAACTTGAAAAGAAAGAACAAGTTATGCTCTTTCTCAACCGCAGGGGCTACGCATCGTTTATTCGCTGCAAAGAATGCGGGTATATCGCAAAATGCGAGGACTGCGACATCTCCCTTACGTACCACAAAGAAGACAACGAACTCAAATGCCACTATTGCGGCAGGAGATACCACATGCTGTCCAAATGCCCTAACTGCGGAAGTACGGAGATAAAGCAGGGGCGCATCGGCACGGAGAAGGTCGTCGACGAACTCAAAAAGATTTTTCCGAACGTTCGCACGCTCAGAATGGACAACGACACGACGGCAAGAAAGGACAGCTATTTCAAGATATTAAACGCCTTTGCAAACGGCGAGGCGGACGTGCTTGTCGGCACGCAAATGATAGCGAAAGGGCACGATTTTCCAAACGTCACCTTAGTTGGCATACTGGAAGCCGACCAAGCGCTGTATTTCAGCGATTATCGTTCGTCCGAGAGGACTTTTCAACTCATCACCCAGGTCGCAGGCAGAGCGGGAAGAGCGGACAAGGAAGGGAGAGTCATACTGCAAACTTATGCGCCTAAACACTATGTGTTTAGATTTGGAAAATCCTACGACTATTTAGGGTTTTGGAAAAAGGAAATCAACACGCGTCTCGTCACAAAATTCCCGCCGTACACAAAGATCGTGAGGGTGCTACTCACGTCGCTTGAAGAGGAAGACGTCGTGAACAGCACGCGCAATATATACAAAGGCGTTCAGGCACTCGAGGCAAGATACGGCAAGTTTGTCTACTTGGGAGCCGCGAGGTCGCCCGTCACCCGTATGAACGGACTCATAAGGTATCAAGTCATGATGCGCGTGGTGCCCGAAGAGTTCGATCTTATCATCTCGGAGGTATACCGCCTCTGCGACGAAAACAAACCGAAGAAAGGTAGCGGATTTGTAGAAATCAATCCGCAAAGCATGATATAAAAGAGGAAACTATGGCAAAAAGAATTATCGTTCAAGTCCCCGATCCGATTCTTACGAAGAAGTGTAGAGTCGTAGATAGTTTTGACGCAAGGCTTTGGACTTTGCTCGACGACATGAAAGACACCGTCAAGGCTGCAAACGGCGCAGGTCTTGCCGCTCCGCAAGTGGCGGTCTTGAAGCGCGTATGCGTCGTTGACACGGAGGACGGCTATTTTGAACTTGTAAACCCCGTCATCACATCCACGAGCGGAGAGCAGTCGGGCATGGAGGGTTGTCTCTCCGTTCCGAAAAAGTACGGCACGGTCGTACGCCCCGAAAAAGTCACCTGCGTTGCGCAGGATAGATTCGGCGAAAAGCACACCTACAAGGTGAAAGGCTTTACAGCGCGCGCGTTTTGTCACGAAATCGACCACCTCGACGGCATCGTCTACACGACGAAAGCGGAAGAGTTTTTCGACTCCGAAGACTAACTTCGTTAGGTTATTATTGCTATGCGTCTCACACAAACTATGAGGGAGCAATGCGACATGGTCACCGACTACCGATTTTGTCAGTTCATTATTGCTGAATATTCCACTCAAATTTTAGTGCGACACAACAAAAGAAGTTGGCAAAAATGAGTGCATCGTTTATTAAATTATGAAAATAGTTTTTATGGGCACACCGGATTTTTCCGCAGTTGTGCTTGAAAAATTGAATAGCGTATATCCGGTATCCGCCGTCGTCACGGGACTTGACAAGCCTGTCGGGCGCGGCTATCAACTGAAACCCTCTCCCGCAAAAGTCAAAGCGGAGGAACTCGGCATTCCTGTTTTGCAATACGAAAAGGTGTCGAGAGAGGGTTTAGACGACATAAGAGCGCTTGAACCCGACGTTATCGTCACTGCGGCGTTCGGACAAATCCTCTCGACCGCGTTTTTGGAGATTCCGAAGTTTGCGGTGCTCAATGTACATGCGTCGCTTCTTCCTGCGTATCGCGGTTCTTCGCCGATACAGTGGTCGATAATAAACGGCGACGAGTATACTGGCATTACAATTATGAAGACGGTAAAAGCCGTTGACGCAGGCGATATTCTCCTTCAAAAGCGTACTAAAATCGGCGAGAAAGAGACCGCTGGCGAACTCTTTGACAGACTTGCGATTCTCGGCGGAGAGGCGATAGTCGAGGCTCTTAAACTGGTAGAAGACGGTAGAGCGCAATTTGTTCCTCAAGACGAGAGCAAAGTGTCGCACTGCTCGATGATCGCAAAGGAAGACGGAGAAATCTCTTTTGACAAGACCGCAAAAGAACTTGACTGTTTTGTGAGAGGTATGTCGCCGTGGCCGTCCGCCTACACGCAGGTTTTTGACAAAAAACTCAAAGTTTTTGCCATTCAAAAGGTAGAGTGCGAGAGATGCGGAAAGGCGGGCGAAGTGCTTGCCGCAAACGAAAAACAAGGGCTTATCGTCCAAGTCAAGGACGGAGCGGTACGCCTTTCGGACATCCAATTAGAGGGCGGAAAGCGAATGAACGACGCCGACTTTTTGCGCGGTAGAAAGATAGAGACGGGCACGGTTTTGGGACGATGAGACGGCACATCAATTCAGCACTCAAAATACTCACTAAGGTTTTCAGCGAAAAGGCATATTCAAATATGGCTTTTTATGGCGAAGACGTGAGCGATATGACGACAAAGCTCGTCTATGGCGTGCTGGACGAAAACGTCAAAATCGAGTACGTTTTGTCCTTGCTCGTCAAGAAAAAACCGCAAAACGTCGTATACGTGCTTCTCAAAATCGGCACCTATGCAATAATGAACCTTACGGACGTTCCGACTTTTGCCATAGTCAGCGAATGCGTCGAGGTGGCAAAGATGAACGGAAAGGGTGCCAACGCGGGCTTTGTCAATGCCGTACTCAAAAAGGTTGCGGCAAAAGAGTACGAATTGCCTGAAAAATCCGCAAAGAATTACTTGTCCGTTACATATTCAAAACCCGAGTGGTTCGTGCAAAAACTCGTCAAACAGTACGGCAAAGAAACTGCGGAACAAATCGTCTCCGCAAAGCCGTTTGAACTCGAACATATAAGAGTCAATTCAAGACTTTCAACTCTTGAAGAGGTCAAAAAAACGCTTGACAGAGCGGACGAGCCGTACAGGGAGAGCGAAGTCGGAGGACTTGTCTTAAAGGCTACGGACACTGTAGCAAATCTTTTCAAAAAAGGCATTGTGACATATCAGTCGCCGTCCTCGATTCTCGCCGTCTATGCCTTAGGACTGAGAGACGGAGCGGACGTGCTCGATCTTTGCTCGGCGCCGGGCGGAAAAGCGATTCTTATGAGCGAACTCACGCCGCATGGCAAGGTCACAGCCTGCGACGTTCATCCGCACAGGGTGAAACTCATTCAGTCCTACAAAGAGCGCATGAAGGCTCAAAACGTCGAGACTCTGACGTCCGACGCGTCCAAGTTCAACGAAGAGTGGGAAGGCAAGTTCGACTACGTCCTGCTCGATGCGCCTTGTTCGTGTTTCGGGACTTTCAGAAAGCATCCCGATGTGTTTCTCTCAAGGGGAGAAAGTGACCTCGCCGGTATTGCAAAAACTCAACGAGATATTTTGAAAAATGCCGTTAGATACCTGAAAAACGGCGGTATGCTCGTGTATTCTACTTGTACCGTCTTCGACGAGGAAAACACGCAGGTCGTAAATTCGATACTCAGTGGCGAAGAATATGCACTTGAAAAAATCGTGTTTTACAGCGAGGCTCTAAATGACAAGTTTGCGGACAACAACGGATGTATATCCATTCTTCCGCACGACGAATACGACGGATTCTTTATTGCGAAGATAAAGAGAATTTAATATGGAAAAGACCGTACTTCTTTCAAAATCTATACAAGAACTGACTGAACTCTTTCCGTCTCAACCGAAATTTGTGCCAAAGCAAATCTACGGTTTTTTGATGGACGGCAAAAACTTCGACGAGATGACCTCGCTCAAAAAAGAGTTCAGAGAGGAATTAAAGGCAAATTATATTGCAAATCCGATAGAGATTTTGGAAGTCTTTGAAGGAAAACTCGGCACTAAGAAATACCTTTTCAAACTCACGGACGGCAACCTCATAGAGGGCGTGTACATGCCGCACGACTACGGCAATACGCTTTGTCTTTCCACACAAGTCGGGTGTCGAATGATGTGCAACTTTTGCGCGTCCTGCCTTGACGGGCTTCTTCGCAACCTGACGTCCGCCGAGATGCTCGGGCAAGTCGTCGCAGTCAACCGCGACAACTGCGGTACGGCAAAGGCGAGGGCTGTCACAAATCTTGTGCTTATGGGAAGCGGGGAGCCGTTTGACAACTATGAAAACGTGCTTGACTTTTTGAACAAGGTGTCGGAGGACGGCGGTATCAACATAAGCGAGCGAAACATCTCGCTTTCAACCTCCGGACTTTGCGACAAAATCAAAGATTTTGCCGACAGCGGACACAAGGTCACTTTGTCAATAAGCCTTCACGCGCCGTTTGACGAACTCAGGTCAAATCTTATGCCTGTGAACAAGCGTTTCCCGATTTCGAAACTCGTGAAAGCCGCAAAGTACTATTTTGACAAGACGGGCAGGCGCGTAATATTCGAGTACACGCTCATCAAGGGCGAAAACGATTCGGACGCCTGTGCAAAGGAACTTGCAAGACTCACAAAAGGTTTCCCGTCTCACGTCAACCTGATTCGTTTGAACGAGGTCAAGGAGCGCGATCATACGGCACCGAGCGAGGACGCAACGCAGGAGTTCCTTAAAAAACTTGAAAAACTCGGCGTGTCTGCAACGATAAGAAAGAGCCTCGGAAACGACATAGAGGGTGCGTGCGGACAACTTCGCCGCAGGTATATAGAGGATCAAACACACGAGTAAACTTTTTGAAAACAATACAAAGTTTGCGCTGTATTATTGTTTCAACAGGTTGGAGATAAAGAAAATTACGAGCCTATGAAAACGATAGACGGAAGAGTCATAAAAGCGGTTGCTTCAAAATTTTTCGTTGACACCTTGGAGGGCGTCAAGGTTTGTTTTGCAAGAAAACGCTTGAAAACAGGCGGAATAATCTTTGTCGGCGACTACGTGACTGTCGCAAAAGACAGGGGAGACTTTGTCATCGAAGAGGTTAAACCCCGCAAAAATCAACTCATTCGTCCTTACGTTTCAAACATAGATATATGCCTCATCGTGATTTCTCCCGAGCCTGAGCCCGACTTCGTGCTTGTGGACAAAATCATCGTCAACTGCTTGGAGCAACGCATAACTCCCGTACTCGTCAAGAATAAGGACGATATAAAGCCCGTCGACACCTCAGAATATGACGGCGTAGTCAAACAATTCGTTTGTTCGGCGGCAACGGGAAACGGAGTGCAGGAGATAGTCGATTTTGCAAAAGGCAAAACGGTATGTTTTGCAGGTCAGTCGGCTGTCGGCAAAAGTTCGCTCATCAACACTATACTCGACTGCGACATGCTCGAAGTCGGAGAACTCGCAAAGAAGATAAAGCGCGGAAAAAACACAACCCGAAAAACCGAGATTTTCAGCCTGAACGGTACGTATTTTGTTGATACATGTGGTTTTTCCATGCTTGAAACCGTCGACGTCGAGCCAAAGGATTTGCGACTCTATTACGACGATTTTGAGGCGTTCAGACGCGAGTGCAGGTTTTCGAGTTGCACGCACACGGACGAGCCCGACTGCGCCGTAAAGGCGCACGTCGGAAAAGAGATCGGAAAGGGAAGATACGAGAGATACCTCGCCATCTACAAAGAACTTGTCGAGCGCAAAGAAAACAAATACGACTGACACACGCTTCGCGTGTTTGTTATTTGTGCGTTCACGGTATGTATGTGTGCTGATTATGCGTGCGGGAACTATATGTGAGTTGTCATGTGACAATTGTTCATGCGCTCAAATATGCGCTTAACGCAGTGCATAGTGTTTGTGGGTATTATCAAAAAACGTGAGTGCGCTTGCGCGAGAATTGAGATATTGCGATACTAATTAAATAAAATACTAATAAAAAACCGATTTTTGAGGATTATAAGATGAAAATGCTGGTTGCACCGTCGATACTTTCGGCGGATTTTGGGAAAATGGCGGAAGCCGTCGAAAACGTAAAGCTTTGGGGCGCCGACTGGGTGCATTGCGACGTTATGGACGGTGTGTACGTGCCGAACATCACTTTCGGTATGCCAATGGTGAAAGCGCTAAGAAAGTACAGCGATATGGTGCTTGACGTCCACCTTATGATAACAAAGCCCGAAAAGTACGTCGGGCAGTTTTGCGACGCAGGCGCGGATATCGTGACTTTCCATCCGGAGGCGTCGGACGACGTGCAAGGTGCGCTTGACGAGATAAAATCAAAGGGCAAAAAGTGCGGCCTTGTCATCAATGCGGATCAGCCTTTTGAAATCGTTGAGAAATATCTTGCAAGCATCGACCTGCTCCTCATCATGACCGTTCAAGCAGGCTTTGGCGGTCAAAGTTTTAAGCCAGAATGCGTTGAAAAGGCTGCAAAGGGCGCCGAACTTCGCAAAAAATTCGGCTATTCCTACCTTATTGAGATAGACGGTGGCGTATCTCCCAAGAACGTTGAACTCTTAAAGCAAGCGGGCGCCGACGTCGTAGTCGCGGGCAGTTCCGTCTTTAAGTCGGAGAATCCGTCTCTCACAGTCAAACAAATGCAAATTTAAGGCTTCGCCTTTTTGTTCTTATTATTCTATAATAAAAAACGACAATACCGCCATATTTTTCCTGCACAACATGCGCCGTATTGACTTGCAAAGTAAGTTGTAACGTGCGCTATACTGACTTGTTTGTTAGTTTTTGTTTGCGGTATAAACTTTATTTTTGTAGTAAAAGTTTTGATTTTGCATGAAAATATAATGCAATATACACAAATCGTGTTTTGAAAACTCAAGACACGATTTGTGTTATTTAGCGAATAATCCTGCAAAATTGCAGCGAAATAATGCAAAAAGAGGGCATATTATTGCCCCTTTTGTTTGTCTTTTACAAAGAGTCTTAAGATTGCTTTTACAAATTTTGGCGGATTTATGCAAATAATTTTGTTCATACGACCTCCATGCGTTTATTTTTATCAAAATATGTATAGAAATCTTGTTTTGTTAATATTTAGTGTCGTTTTACAAATAAGAAATTTTAGAAGTCACTAACTATTTGGCTAATTATATTAAATTGAAGATAAAAACTCGGACAATTAATGATATAAATCCGTAAAAATTGATAGAATAAATTATGTAATGCAAAAATCACATCATACTATCAAAAGAGGAAATAATAGGGCTGTGAAGAGTAAGATTTAAGCAAAAAGCAAATGAATATTTGCTTTTTAACAAAAAAAATCCTTCCTGAAAACAGGAAGGAAAGTATATCGTTATATAAAATTATGCACGATCTACTTTGCCGGAACGAAGGCAACGTGCGCAAACGTAAACTTCTTGAACGCCACCGGACGGAGTGTTGACTTTGACTTTTTGGACGTTTGGTGCCCAACTACGTCTCGTCTTTCTGTTTGAGTGGCTAACTGCGTTTCCGCTCATTCTACCTTTTCCACAAACACTGCATACTCTTGACATATATTTGTACCTCCTAATTGGACAGTTTCATACTTGAACAGCGTAATTGTAGCAAATAATAAAACCTTTTGCAACCGATTTGCAGCAAAATTTAACATTTAGTTGCAAAAAAATTTTATATATAGTATATTTTATAAAGTAGGTAAAGAATATGTTGCTCACAACTTCAAATAAATTCGGAAAAATTTTAATCAGTTCGGACGCTGTCAAGATTATGGCGGCGCATACCGCACTTGAATGCTACGGCGTGGTAGATCTTGTATCCCGCCGTTTTTCCGATAATTTCAGCCGCGCATTTTCAAAATCCGAACTCGGAAAAGGCGTCAATGTTCAAATCATCGACAACCTTGTTTACGTCGAGGTTTCCGCAGTGCTGAAAGTTGGAGTCAATATCGAGGCAGTAAAAAAGTCTTTGATGGATGCGGTCAAATTTTCACTCGAAACGTTTACGGGTATGAGCGTCAAGCGCGTACACGTCGACGTCGTTGGCATCCGCGTATAATAGAGGAAAAATGGACAAAATAGATAGTTTAAAATTCAAGGAAATGCTCGCGGGAGGCGTTAAGTGCTTAGAACTTAACCGCGCAACCGTCGATGAACTCAACGTTTTCCCTGTCCCTGACGGCGATACCGGCACGAATATGTTCATGACGGTGTCTTCCGCGCTTCGTGAGGTGAATGCAAGCGGATCTCTTCTTATCGACGAGGTCGCTTTGGCGTTTTCAAAGGGAGCGCTCAAGGGCGCGCGCGGAAATTCCGGCGTCATTTCTTCACAAATATTCAAAGGTTTTTCCGTCGCACTTCAAGGCAAGGCAGATCTCAACCAAAAGACTTTTGCCGAATGCTTGAAGAAGGGCGCGGAAATCGCATACGGTGCAGTTACAAAACCAAAAGAAGGCACGATACTCACAGTCATTCGCGTTATGGCGGAGACGGCAACATCGCTTGCAAAGAGCAGAAGAAAGCAGGAATTTGAGGTTTTCTTCAAAAAAGTCCTCGACGCAGGCGAGGAAATCCTCCAAAAAACTCCCGAAATGTTGCCTGTTCTTGCAAAAGCAGGCGTTGTCGACGCAGGCGGAAGAGGTCTTCTCACCATCTTCGACGGTATGTACAGGACTCTCATCGGAGAGGAACTCGTGTTACTCAGCGGAGAGACCGTCAAGTCAAACTTCCA
>ONYW01000006.1 GCA_900322215.1 uncultured Eubacteriales bacterium
TATATCCTCCAAAAATTTTGTTTTGTTTGCACAAGTATAGCATACTTTTCGTTTAATGTAAATACAAAGTCGTAAGACGCAACCTCTTTTGACGCTTGCAAAACACGGTTCTGCAAACGTTTTCAAAGAAGGTATTGAAAAAATTTCATACAAGTGTTAGAATAATCTTAGCAATTATTTGACTATAAGGGGGAAAACATTATGGGAGAATACAGCAAGTATATTTCAGAAAAACGTCGCGCCGTTCCTGCACCGAAAGATCTTGTCGATGAAAACGGCAAAGTCGTGTTCGGAACGTTTGAAAACGAGTTTGAAACGATGGAACTTCTTCGCGCAAAGCGCCCGACAAAGGCACCCGACTTTTTGAACAAGTTCAAACTCACTCTTTGGGAAGCGACGGAAGTGCATCTCAAAAACGGAGTCCTGCTTGCCGTCGTGTGCGATATGGGCATCTTTGGCAAACAACTCAATATGTTCTTTGACAAACGCTCCAAAAAAGTTTACTGCTGGGACACTCAGATAAAGTCAAAGGATACGATCATCGCGCCAAATCTCTTGCGCGGAGCAATCGCAGAGGCAAAATCCGAGTTCGGTTTTGTAAAATACGTCAACAATTTCGAGGCGGGGCGCGCAGATCTCAGCGGCAAGCACACGGGCAAATGTCTTATCACCACCCCGGGCGAGAAAGTCTGCGCGGATCCGAAAGTCATCAAGGAGAACTTTGGCGAAGCGACAATCGAATATGACTTCAAACTCACCCGCATCAGCAAACCGTGCATAGTCTCGATTCCTTTCCCGTACAGCGATAACCGCACGCTATACAGTCAAAAAGACTTCTTTAAGGCGGAAGGCAGGCTCGTCATCAACGGCGAAGAGATGCTCACCGACGAGGAAAGCACCGCAATAATCGACGACCACAGAGGCTACTACCCTCGTCGCGCACACTATGACTGGGTGACTACGATGGGCAAATGCGAAGTCGACGGCAAAAAGGAATTCCTTGCCTTCAACCTCACGCACAACCAAAGCACGAACGAGGAAGCCTACAATGAGAACATCATCTTCCTCGAGGGCAAGACTTCAATCCTGCCGCCTGTCAAGTTCGTCCGCTCGGTTGAGTCAAAAGACTTTACGAACTACTCCGAATGGACTGTCAAGGACGAACACGATATGGTCAACCTCAAATTCAAAGTCTACGGCATCAATCCGATGATCATGCACGCGGGCGTCGTCAACATCGACTACTACGTCACTTGGGGCGAACTCGAGGGTTACCTCCGCGACGAAGACGGCAAAAAATACGTCCTCGACGGTATGATGGGCATGGGCGAAGACAAAACTTTGCTACTCTGACGCAACCGATTTTTACAACCAAAAAAAGCACTCGTTTGAGTGCCTTTTTTGTGTTTAATTGACAAAGGAAACGAAAAATAATAGAATACTTGTTGGCGTCAAACAAAGTACTGCCCACCTGACGCTAAAGGTGCGGTTGTCCGCCAAACAGTGCG
This sequence comes from uncultured Eubacteriales bacterium, assembly GCA_900322215.1. Taxonomy (GTDB): domain Bacteria; phylum Bacillota; class Clostridia; order Christensenellales; family CAG-917; genus CAG-475. The sequence goes on from ONYW01000006.1 coordinate 1,509, forward strand.
GTTAAAAAACCGCTCAGGCTTGATGGATGACGAGGAAGGTGCGCGCGCGAACCACCCGGTGTACACAAGCGTACACGATTGACCGGGCAAAACGACTTGACGCAGCAGGTCGTCACATAATGCAACATATATATAAAACAGCGATATTTGGATGAGATGCAAGGCGCGACGCGTTATGCGGACAATCCTGTGAATTGTCCGTAGCCAAAGCAAACGAGGTGGATGCCCACGGCAACGCCGAAGTCGGGATCGTACTTTGGACAGCAGACCCAATGTACATAGGCGTACATGGTCTAATGGACAAAGTGCGATAACACGGCAGGTCGCCAAATAGCGCTGTTTTGGGAGATAATTATGAAAAAGGATTTACGCATTGTAGATAATTTCTACCAGACTTCGGCATTCTTCCCAATGCCTACAATACTTGCAAGCACCGTGTCCGAAAGCGGACAAACCAATCTCGGCGCATACTCGCTTTGCTTCCCATACTATATTGCCGGCAAAGACTACTATGCGATGATATTCGAGGTGCGCAACAACTCTAACACCGCGCAAAATATCCTGCGTACGGGCAAAGTTACGCTCAACTTTATTCCTGACAAGCGCAAGTATTTCAAGGAAGCCGTTCGTCTTGGCTTCCCCGGCGACACGACGGCGGAAAAGATGAAGGATTGCATCTTCACCTTGAAGGACAGCACGTTAGGCGACGACAGACCGCAAATTGTGGACGAGGCTTTCCAAGTTTTTGAATGCACGTGGGACAACAGCCTCGAGGACGCCTACCTCGACAAGCCCGGCTGCCTTGAGGGCTACGCTCCGCCTTACCGCAATTTCAACGGCATAACGAGCAAGTTCGGCGCGCACTTTATCCTCAAAATCGACAAGATTTGGATGGAAGAAAAATACTACAACTCAATCATAAACGGCGTGAAGAAAAACAACTTCCCTCCAGTCCCCGTGGACTATGGCTATAGAGACAGCACAAACTTCTGGTGCTCAAAGTTCAAAGCGCCCTACCCGGAGAAGATCCCCGAGCACGAGGGCGACGTAAAATCCGTCATCTACTGCGCTGAACGCATAGATCCATCCGTCAAGTTCACACCTGAGGCGTGTGCAAAACTCGTGAAAATCCCGAGAGTCTTCCTAAAAGCCGCGCTCACCCAAATGGTGGAAATTGCAAAGGAAGAAGGTATCACGACCATCGACGAGCAAGCGCTCACAAAAATCAACGACAAACGCCGCAAAGAAAAGAAACATTGAGCGTCTTCGGCATCTTCGATGCTTTATTATTGTTTTGATGCTTTATATTGCTGAGATGCGTAATACTGCTTTGATGCCTTATACCTCTTTGATGCGTTATACCGCTTTGATGCGTTATACCGCTGAATGCCTTATTATTGCTTTGATGCGTTACTCTTGCAAACGACGTCAAAGAATCATTAATAAACAAATATAAATTGAACAAATGAGACAAGCAACCAACTATCACAACAAAACAGTGGCAAAAGCCGTTCAGCGCACAAAGGACATCACCTATATAGCGCTCATGATCGGCATAATTTCCATTTGCTCCTGGATTTCCGTCCCGACGGTCGTGCCGTTCACGCTCCAAACTTTCGCCGTGTTCGCAAGCGTACTCCTGCTCGGCGGAAAGCGCGGCACCGTCGCCATTGTTTGCTATATCCTCATCGGTCTCGCGGGCGCGCCCGTGTTCTCCAATATGACGGGCGGCATAGCGCAACTTGCAGGGCTCACGGGCGGATATATCATAGGCTTTGTGTTTGTCGGGCTCATCTATTGGCTGTTTGAATCTTTGCTCGAGAAAAAACTTTGGTGGCAAGTGACAGCCCTCATCCTCGGACTTGTCGTCTGCTATGCCTTCGGCACAGGCTGGTTTATGGTGGTCTATGGTAACCGCTTCGGCACCATCTCCCTTGCCTCCGCCATCTCCATGTGCGTCATCCCCTTCATTCCCGTCGACCTCGCCAAACTCGCCTCCGCAATACTTATTGCGAAGGCTGTCGAGCGTAGGATTAAACTCTAAAAATCCATTGAACAAAAAACACACCGTCATCGGTGTGTTTTTTTATTGCAATTATTCAATAACCGCAATATTTGAATGAAGAATTCTAAAAAGCCCGTTTGAGGGACGTACATGTCAAAATAACAGCGTGAGTGAGATGAGATGCAAGGAAGGGCACTTTTTTATTGCAGGCGCGTACTAAACCGTACGTAACTGCAATAAAAAAGCGACCTGACAAAGCAGGTCGCTCTCTCACGCTGTTATTTCAAGCAGGAGTCCAAATCTTTGATGATTTGCTCCTTATCCATATCCTTGCCGATAAAGACAAGTTTTATCATCTTGTCGCCGACGACTTCGTCCCACTCGGCGGCTACGTCGGGATTGTAGAGGAGGATTTCCTTTTGCTCGCGCTTTGGAAGCGTTACAACCCACGGACCTGCGTTTGCAAGTTGCTTTTGCTTGCCCGCTTGCTCGAACATAAACATATCCTTTGAATCTCTTGTGATCCAAAGCACGCCTTTGCAGCGGATGATCTCCTTTGGATATTTGTGATTTGCCCAGTCGAGGAATTTGTTTGTGTTGAAAGGTCTGCGGCGCTTGTAGACAAACGTCATGATGTTGTATTCAAGCACTTCTCCCTCAGGCTCGTCGCCCTCTTCCTCTATCTCTTCGAGACCTTTGATCCAAGCGGCGGAACCGGACGCTTTGTCAAAGTCGAAGCAGTTTGTGGAAAGCACCTTTGAAAGGTCGATATTGCCCTGCACCGTCTCGATAAACTCCGCCTCGGGTTGCAAGGCTTTGAGGACTGTTTCCACCTCGTCAAGGTCTTCTCGGGAGACAAGGTCCGTCTTGTTGACGACTATCTTTGTGCAAAACTCAACTTGTTGAATGATGAGGTTCTCTATATCGTCGTCCTCTATCTCCTCTTTCATGAGGTCGCGACCTTTGCCGAACTCTTCGACAAGTCTCGCCGCGTCCACTACGGACAAGATGTTGTCAAGTTTGACGGTAAAGCCGTAGTTTTGCTCGTCCAAACCTTGAGACAAATACTCGATCGTTTGAACGATAGGAACAGGCTCGCAAATTCCGCTCGCCTCGATGAGAATATAGTCATACTTTCCGCACTCCGCAAGTTTTGCGATTTGATCCATAAGGTCTTGCTTGAGTGTACAGCAAATACAGCCGTTTTGAAGAGGCACGAGGTTTTCGTCCTTTTGCGTGACGACGCCGCCCGCGCTGAGCAGGTTTGCGTCTATGTTGACTTCGCCGATATCGTTGACGATGACTGCCACTTTGTAGCCCTGTTGATTGTTAAGCACGTGGTTGAGAAGCGTGGTTTTGCCTGCGCCAAGATAACCGGTAAGAAGTGTAATCGGAACAATTCTTTTCTCCATAATATCTCCTATTGCGGAAGCCCGCACAATTTATTTCTTGAATAGTATACCGCAAAATCCGCGAGTTGTAAACAAAGTTGAAAAGTTTTTCACATTTATGCCAAACATATATATTTACCGCCACCAATTTGCGGGATTGCGCAAAACAGTCGACAAAAACCCGTTTTTGTTGTATCATCACATTATAAAACCCATTTAGGAGATTTATATGGATTATTTGATTAGGAATAAGTTTGTGTCCGTCGGAGGCAGCTCCGTCGTGCGCGATATGCAAAACAACGACCAATTCTTTGTCAAGGGCAGAATTTTCACCTTTACGAGGAAGAAATTCGTCACCGACCTTGCAGGCAAAACGCTCTTTATCGTTCGCAACAAGTTCTTCCACATCTTTTTGCCGAAGGTGTATATCTGCGACGGCGAGGGCAACGTCATTTTGATGCTCAAAAAGCAAAATGCGTTCTCCCTCCGCGCGGACTTCGACATCTTCAAGGCGGACGGCACGCTTTCTAACTACTCGATAGACGGCGACATCATAGGCTGGAACTTCACGATAAAACAGGCGGGACTTCCTATCGCCACCGTGCATAGAAACTTCAACGTCGTCGATTCCTTCACCCTCTCCACGTCGCTCATCGACCAAGCGCCGTTCCTCATCGCACTTGTAATCGCTATCGACAACTGGGTGGACAAACTCCAAGACTCCAACAACTGACACTTCGTGTCTTTATTATTGCCGATGTATCCTGCCATACTATAATGCGGGGCTCTTCTGACGCTTCGTGTCTTTGTTATTGCGGATATAACGTATCATACTACATAATGTAGTGGAGCTTCAATTTTACAATTTAATCGCCATTATTTTACAACGATAAATACAGCATAAATGCAAAATTTGTGTTGTATTTTTTGTTGTTATACTGTATAATTGTTGTAAACAAGCGATGTGCGCCGATTTTACAACCAAAAATCGGCACAAATAGGAGAATTATGCAAGATTTAAGACAAGCAAGAAAGCAAAAGGGGCTTACTCAAAGCCAAATTGCAACAGAACTCGGCATTTCGCAACAAGCCTACGCAAAGTATGAGAGCGGAGAAACGCGAATGAGCGAAGATATGACGGAGAGACTCGAGGCGCTTCTCGAGGTCAAACTCTCCTCCGACGACGAATTTTTGTCAAAAGCGCTCGGCAAAGACGCATCAATCGAAGAGTTTTTGAATGCGTCCTACACAGCCTACCACTCCACGCTGAACGCCGTCTCCATGCTCGAGGAAATGGGCTTTTCCCGCGTGACGGACGAACACCAAACGTTTGAAAAAGGCGGGAAATACTATATCACAAAAAATTCCAGCGCGGTAATCGCTTTCAAGATAGGCGACCTTTCGCACTACGCGTTCAACATCGCAGGCAGTCACACGGACTCCCCTTGTTTCAGAGTCAAGGGCAACACGCTTATGGACAGCGCGGAGGGCAAACGCTTCAACGTGGAAGAATACGGCGGTGCGCTCGAATATTCCTTCCTTGACATTCCCCTGAAACTCGCGGGCAGAGTGCTTGTAAAAACCGATACGGGGCTTGAAGAACAGGTCGTCGAAAGCACTCGCCTCTTCAATATTCCAAGCCTTTGTATACACCATAGCTCGGGCAGCGCGCCAAGCGTCTCCGTTCAAAACGATATGTCCCCGCTCGTAGTGAACGGAAACTCCGTGTATGAGTTCGTGTCTCACGGCGAAGTGGTGGACGGAGACCTCTTTGTCGCTCCCGCAGTCAAAGCGTTTGCAAGCGGAGATCTCCTTTGCGCGCCGAGAATAGACAACCTCACAAGCGTGTATGCGTCAATAAAAGGCATAGCGGACAGCACCCCGAAAGGCGTTGCCGTCGCCTGCTGTTATGACAACGAAGAGATAGGCTCAGGCACGAAGCAAGGCGCACAAAGCGCGTTTTTATCCGACGTTTTGCACATGATAAACCGCGGTTTGTGCAAAACGGACGCAGATTTTGTCACCGCTTGCAAAAACGGATTCGTCTTGTCTATCGACAACGGACATGCCGTCCACCCGGCACACCCCGAGAAGAGCGACCCCGTAAACCGCGTCTACCTTGGCAAGGGTATCGTCATAAAGCATCACACCAACTACTCAACGGACGGACTCTCCTCCGCCATAGTCAAATCCATTCTTGACAAAGCGGGCATAGAACATCAAGACTATTACAACAACTCGGACGGCAGATGCGGAGGGACGATAGGGCTTATTGCAAGTCGCCAACTCGAGATGAACGCCTGCGACATCGGTCTTGCTCAACTTTCCATGCACTCCGCTATCGAAACGGTGAATAGGTCGGACGTGGCAAAGATGCAAACCTGCGTCACCGCATTTTTCAACACCGCTATAAAGACGGACGGCTCAAAAATCACACTTGCCTGATACAACGAAACATCAATTTTACAACTCAAAAAGCACTTGGCAACAACCAAGTGTTTTTGTTTGTTGCAAAACAACATATTTTGCTGTTGTTTTGCAACAAAGCTCCTTATTTCGGGAGACTTTTCAATCTGCTGTTTGAATCATCAAAGCAATAATAAAGACACGAAGCGTCCGCAAATATCAAGCAAACCAAAAATTGCGGTTATAATAAGAGTCTCCAATCTTTGGAAACTCTTATTTTCTTTATTTGAAACATCAAAACAATAATAAAGACACGAAGTGCCCGCAAATATCAAGCAAAAGATTTGTGTGAAATATGGCTTGAGTTGTTTTGCCACGAGACGGTTTAACACAAAATCTTTTGCGCGAAGCAAATCAAAAATTGCGGTTATAAAATAAGAGTCTCCAATCTTTGGAGACTCTTGACGATTGCCACAATTTTTGATTTACCATCTGTTTTCGACGTATTCGCAGAAGGCGTACATATCTTTGATTTCGAGTTTTCTGCCGTCGTCAAGCACGACTGTGCCGTTCCATTTGCCGTGAACTTGGTGCGAGTGCATTCTTGCGACGCCGACGTTGAGGTCCGAGTGGTGGTCGAAGGCGGGAGTCATAGTGAGGTCGAGCCTGCCGTCCTCGCTGACAAAATGCCACGGCTCCATATACTTGTCGGGCTTTGGAAAGACTTCCACATCGACGGAGCCTATCTTGTGCGCTTTGCCGTCGAGGAAGAGACAGGTTGCCGTGCCGTTGTCCTCGTTGCCGATGCCCCAAGTGATTTCAAAGCCGAAGATATGCTTTTCTCCGTCGCCGAGGTCGATATAGGAAGAGCCGTTGCCCCAATACCACACTTCCTTGTTTGGCCATACACCTCTACCCCAGTCAAGCACGGTGAAGGTGTCGGTCTTGTTGAAGCCGTAGGTGTCTCCGCCAACTTTGAAAGTGCCTTCGGTCGGCATAGAGTTTTGTTTCATCGTGAGGAAGAATCTATCCCACAAATATTCTCCTTTGCGCTTGAACGGCGTGACCGTCACGCAACTCTCGTGCCCCGGCAAAATGTCCATTTGGAAGTTCGCCTCTATCATTTTGCCTTGGTAAGGACCTTTGAATTCTACCGTGCGGGAGTTTTCAAACGTCTCCTCTTTGAAATAAAACTCTCCCTTTGTATATTCAAACTTGTTAGGTTTTTCACCGTTTGCAGGAAGGACGTATTTGTTCTTTCCGCCGAGGAAGAGCGACATTGCGGAGATGAGTTTTTGCTCTTTGCCCGAGACGTCCACGAGGACTGCCTGAGCATATCCGCCGATAGAGATGTTTGCAAATGAGATTTGCACCATATATTTGCCGTTGCAAATTTGATAGAAATCCCACTCTTTGCCACGCCATTGCGGATGCGCTACCGTTCTGTCATATTCAAACACATTGTGCCTTGCCCAACCGCCCTGCACGAGCAGTTTGCCTGTCTCGTCAAGGAGTTTTGTCGGCGCGGTGTATTCAACCTGTTTGCGCTTATAGCCGAGTTCTTTGTATCCGACGTACGTCTTTTCCATAGTTCCCTCCAAATCACCGTATATAAATATAATACAACGAGTAGACGCCAAAAACAAGACCAAAAATAAAAAACCGCCTTCGCGGTGCATTCAAAAGTTCCGTAGCGAACAAAATCTATACCGGGCGGCGAGTCATAACGGGCTATACCGTTTATTGAATTATTTCAAAAAATACGAGTTTTTGCGGAAAGTAAGGAAGGTCTTATGCGTTTCAAACTGGGCGAGGACGACTGCGACGAGGACGAACATACAGCCGAGCACTTCGCGAGCGGTCGGGATTTGATGCAAGAAGATGACTCCGCCGACGAGACCGACGACCGCCTCCATGCTCATTATGAGCGTGGCGACCGACGACGGTACGCTCTTTTGTCCTGCCGTTTGCATCGTGAATCCGATCGTGCCGGACAAGAGACCGAGATAGAGGATCTCCCAAATCGAGTTCTTTATTGCAAGCCCTGTCGGCATGCCAGTTATTGCCATAAAGACAATGCCTACGACCGCCGCCGAGGCAAACTGAACGAGAGTGAGACGAATAGGATCGCACACCTTGACGTACAAGCCGATGAGCAGGATCTGCATCGAGTACATTCCCGCGCACATAAGCACGAGAAGGTCGCCGATAGTGACGCTAAATCTGCCCGTTATGCACATAAAGTAGAACCCGAGCACGGCGATGAGAATTGCGGGAATCGAAAACACGGGCGGCTTTTGCCTTGCCGCTATACCGATGATAGGCACGAAGACGATGTACATAGCGGTGATAAAACTCGTCTTTCCGACGCTCGTAAACTCAATGCCCAATTGCTGACAAAGCATGGCAAAGTATAGCGCGATACCGCACACAATACCGCCGATTATCGTCTGAAAATTCCAAGGGATAGCGTGATAGTGGAAACGCTTGTTGCAAATGCCGTATATTATCGCAACGACTGCCAAACCCGCAAAGGAAAAAGAAAAACGAAGTCCGCAAAATGCAAACGCCGAGAGCGTGTCCGTCACGTTGCTTTGAGCAACGAAAGCAAAGCCCCAAATGAGCGCGCAAAGCGAAAGAAGCGCGACTCCGATTATTTTGTTTTTGTGTGAGACTATTGCCATTTTTTGCTCCTAAAACACTCGTTTATACTAACAGTTTAAACATTTTCCCACGCTTTTGTGAATTTGTCAAGGAAGTTTTGCGGGCGAATTTATGCATTTATGCATAGAAATTTGCATAAAATTTTGCGTTTTGTTTAAACATAAAAAATGCAAAAAAATTCGGCAAAAATCTTGCATAATTTTTCAAAAAAATTTTTTATAAATATTTTGAACAAGTATAGTATTTATATAAACACCTCAAAATTATGCAAACAAAAAGCACAACCCGAGGTTGTGCTTGAAGATTTGTTTTTGAAACCGTATTCGTCACGACTTCATATCAAATGCGGTACACTACAGTTTGATAGCGCAATGAGACAATAACAAACGGGTCTAAGACCCTATGCTTGATAAAGTCGCACAGCAATAACAAACGGGTCGAAGACCCTCTGCCTTGTAGAGATGCGCGGCAATAACAAACGGAGCAACGTCCTACAGTTTGATAGAGCCGCACAGCAATATCAAACGGGTCGAACTCCAAACAGCTTGATTGTGCTATACAGTAATATCAAAAAGACGAAGTCTTAGGAGAAGACGGCGAGGAGGAAACCTGCCGCAACTGCCGAGCCGATAACGCCTGCGACGTTCGGTCCCATGGCGTGCATGAGGAGGTAGTTGCCCTGGTTGTATTTGAGTCCGACGGTGTTGGAGACGCGCGCAGCCATAGGGACTGCCGAGACGCCTGCGGAGCCGATGAGCGGATTGATCTTGCCTTTGGACAGGACGTACAGGAGTTTTCCGATGAGAAGTCCCGAGACGGTTGCGAGGACAAATCCCGCAAGACCGAGGACGACGATGACGAGCGTCTTTGTCGTGAGGAAGGTGCTTGCGACAGCCGTTGCGCCGACGGAGATTCCGAGGAAGAGCGTGACTATGTTCATAAGCGCGTTTTGCGCCGTGTCCGAAAGACGCTCGGTCACACCGCATTCTTTGAGCAGGTTGCCGAACATAAGGCTTCCGAGGAGCGGAGCGACGCTCGGCAACAGCAAACAAACGATTGTCGTGACGAGGATCGGGAAGATAATCTTCTCTTTTTGGGAGACCTTGCGCGTCGTTTGCATGACGGTCATACGCTCTTTCTTCGTCGTAAGGAGTTTCATAAACGGCGGTTGAAGGAGCGGAATGAGCGCCATATATGAATACGCCGCGACCGCGATAGGCGCGAGGATTTGCGGAGCGAGTTGCTTTGTGAGGAAGATAGCCGTCGGGCCGTCCGCGCCTGCGATGATAGAGATAGACGCCGCTTCACCGCCCGTATAGAGCCCGCCCATGCAAGAGGCGAGAATGAACACGAGGTAGATGCCCATTTGAGCCGCCGCGCCGAGAATCAAAGAACTCGGACGTGAGAGCATAGGACCAAAGTCCGTCATCGCGCCGACGCCCATAAAGATAAGGCAAGGATAGACGCCCGTCTTTACGCCGATATAGAGGATGTCGAGGAGTCCGCCGTGTTGCAAGACGTTCAGATAGTCCACGCCGTTTGCAACCGCGTCCGTACCCGTCCACCAGTCGGGGTGGAAGAGCGCGTCGCTTGCGCCTGCCGGCAAGTTTGTAAGAAGCATACCGAACGCGATACCCACGAGGAGCAACGGCTCGAACTTCTTTTTTATGCCGAGATACAGGAAGAAGAAAGCGACGACGATCATGATGATAGACTTCCATCCTTCATCCGCTCCGAAGAGATAGTAGCCGCTACCCTCCCATAGATTTTTCAGAATTTCACCTATATTCATATCGCCCTCTTACAAAACTTCCACAAGCGGAGCGCCCGTCTGAACGGTCGCGCCCTTTTGCACGAAAACCTGACCTATCTTGCCGTCTTTCGGAGCAACGATTTCGTTTTCCATCTTCATGGCTTCCAAGATGACGAGCACGTCGCCTTTCTTAACCTGTTGACCGCTCGACACTTTGACCGCGTTGATGTTGCCGGGCATAGGAGCGTTCACGCTGTTTGCCGAACCGCTCGCGGGAGCCGACGGTGCGGGAGCCGCTTGCGCAGGAGCCGCAGCCGCTTGAGGTGCGGGAGCCGCAGGTTGAGAGGCAGGTACCGCCGCGTCAAACTCGGACTTTATCATGGCTTCGCCCTTTTCAACTTCTACTTCATATACTTTACCGTTTAAGGTCACTTTGTAAATCATTTTTCTTCCTCCACTTTCTTGATGGATACAAATCTAAGTTCGTTCAGCGGCGTGCCGGTCTCGTCCGCCACGATTGCCATAATCATTGCCGCGTCGCGCTCGGAGACGTTCACGAGTTTAAGTTCGCCGCAAGTGCCGTTTGCAAGTTCCTTATCCGCGGATTCCGCGATTTCAGGCTTTTGTTCCCGTTTTTTCCAAAACATCATTTTTGCCTTGGCGCTATGCAGTTTTTCGCCCCACTCGGGGTGCTTTTCTTTGAGTTGTTCCGAACCGTCGAAAATCTTGCCCATAAGCCAAATAACGAGCATAAGCACGATGAGCACGACAAAGACGACCGCTATGCCAATTACTGCAAGGAGCAGCGCGTCAAGCGGATTCATCGGTTCGTCTTTATTCAAAACACTTGACAAAATCATACCGTTCATAACTCACCTTATTTTTCGACAGGAGCGATCGTGTACTTCACGATCTTCTCTTCCTTTTCCTTTCTTGCGGCGAAATACTTTTCCGTCACTTGCGGGAAGAGGATGTAGGAGAGGACGTCTTCGTCGCTTCTCGCGACGCCTGCGAGTTCCGCCTTCGTCTTTTCGAAGACAGGCTCTAAGGTGTCCGCGTATCTGCCCTCTATCGGCTTTTCGTCGCCGAGAGCCTTTTTCATAACGTCAGGGTTTATAGGTGCGGGAGACTTGCCGTACTCTCCGCGGCAGTATGCCTTGACTTCCTTTGAGATGTTCTTGTATCTCTCGCCTGCGAGCACGTTGTTCGTCGCTTGAACGCCGACCATTTGGCTCATAGGAGTCACGAGCGGCGGGTAGCCGAGATCCTCTCTCACCTTCGGAGTTTCGATGAGAACTTCTTCAAATTTGTCCATAGCGTTTTGCGCTTTGAGTTGCGAGACGAGGTTGGAAAGCATTCCGCCCGGAACCTTGTAGGTGAGCGCGTCCGTGTCCGTCGCCATCATCTTCGGGTTGAGCAAGCCCTCTTTTATGTACTCGTCGCGAATAGGCTTGAAGAAGTCGTTGACCTGTTTCAAAACCGCGTCGTCGAGTCCCGTCTCATAGCCCATTTGTTTGAGAGCGTAGTTGAGAGTCTCGGTCGCAGGTTGGCTCGTGCCGCCCGAGAAGCAGGAAGTCGCGGTGTCGATGACGTCCACGCCCGCCTCTATTGCTTTGAGATAGGTGAGATACGCCATGCCCGTCGTGCAGTGTGTATGGAGCACTACGGGAATTTTGACTTCCGCTTTTATCGCGGAGATGAGGTCGTATGCCTCTTGCGGAGTCATAACGCCCGCCATATCCTTGACGCATATCGTTGCAACGCCCATATTCTCCATCTCTTTCGCCTGTTTTGCAAAGGCTTTCAAGGTGTGTACGGGGCTTTGCGTGTAGGAAAGCGTACCAGATACGGTTGCCCCCGCTTTGAGCGCGGCGTTCGTCGCCGTCTCCAAATTGCGAAGGTCGTTGAGCGCGTCGAAGATACGAATGATGTCTATGCCGTTTTCAACGGATTTCTCTACGAACATCCTGACGATCTCGTCGGGATAGTGCTTGTAGCCGAGCAGGTTTTGCCCGCGAAGGAGCATTTGAAGTTTTGTGTTCGGAAGATTCTTGCGAAGGTCGCGGAGTCTTTGCCACGGATCTTCGTTCAAAAACCTCAAACATACGTCAAACACAGCGCCTCCCCAGCACTCGACGGAATAGTATCCCGCTTTGTCCATTGTCGGCAAAATGTCCGCAAATTTTGAATAAGGTAGACGCGTTGCGATAAGTGACTGGTTGGCGTCACGCAACACGGTTTCTGTAAAAAGGACTTTTTTCTTTTCCATACAATCCTCCAAAAATATTTCACGCCCATTATAACAAAAAATGTCCCCTATAACAAGCCGATTAGAAAAATTATAAATAATTTTTTATTGACTTTGGCATACAACTTGGGCATATTGTCATTTTTATGCGGACAAACAAAAAGCGCGCACCTCTCGGCGCACGCTTTTTATAGTGTTTCATGAATTATTTGAGTGTCGGCAGGTCGCCGTTTGTGACAATCCAAACGTCCTCGCTCCAGCCGAGCGTCGAAAGCACAAATTCGCTCGTCTTCATATCGCTTGCGCTCTTTGCCGTGCAATTTGCGACGGTTGAGGAAAGTTGTGTTGAATAATAGCAATTCGTCGCCGTCACACTCCCTGCCGCACAAACGCCGTCTATGCTCGTCGCTATCTCGCCTCCGACGTTCTCTTCGCACACGCCGAAGCAATTTGCAAGCGTCGCGTCCGTCGCCTTTGCGACGAGTCCGCCGATATTTGCCTCGTCGGAATTGCTGTTAGAATAATTCGTTTTGTATGCGGCATAGCAGTTTACGACGGAAGAATCGTCAAGTTGTCCGACAAGACCGCCCATATAGATCCCGTTTGTCATAGGGCTACCTACGCTTGCAATTACGCTTGCCGTGGCAAAACAGTTTTCTATCCGTGCGTTTGCTCCCTCGGATTTGCCCGCGAGACCGCCGATAGACAATGTGTTTGCCGTAGAATTAGAGCACTTCACCGTCCCTGAAACACTTGAATTTGCAATCTTTCCCGTGTTGTATCCCACAAGTCCGCCTATGCACTCCGACGGGACTACAACGGAAAGATTCGTGACTTTGCAGTTCTCTATCACACCGCTGTTGCTCGCCGCTACCGTGCCGACGTTGCCCGCGGCGTTTCTTATCCTTACGTCGTCAAAAATGAGGTTTTTGATAGTTCCGATGTTTGACAGCACGAACGCTCCGTCCGTAAGGGCGATATTGCGTATCGTGTTGTTGTTTCCGTCCAAAACTCCCGCAAAGGAAGATATCGCCGACAAGTTTTCTCTTTCGGAAAATTCAAGCCCGTTCACAAGCCTGTAATATCCGCTCTTGCCTGCTATCGCAAGCAGTTCTTCCTTTGTGGTGATTTCTTCGTATACGATTTGAATCTCGGTATAGACCGCGTTGACCGTGACGTCTTGCGCGGAGAGCGTATACTCTTCCCATGCGCCCGTATATCCGTCCTTTTGAGGAACTGTCGGCTCTTCGAGCGAGAGTGTGGAAACCGTAAACGGAATCTCCGCAACCGTAACTCCGTCAGCCATAAAAGTGGCGATAAATTGCTGTTCATCACCGCAATTCGTGCATACGCCGTTCTCATAACTATGCGTGGAAGCGGCAATTTCCTCGCCGACAACCGCACCGCAAATAGAGCATACGTGCGTTCTCAATCCTTTGCTTTCGCAGGTTGCGTCTCTTAAAACTATCCAATCACCGAACGCGTGCGTGTGCGCGTCGCGTACAATTCCGCAATCAACAGGCGTTTCGCTGTTTGAGAGCGTAACGTAGAGGTGCCCGTCTTCGCGGATTTCAACACTCACGACGGAAACGCCGTCCTTGCCGTCCGCTCCGTTCGTACCGTTTGTTCCGTTTACGCCGTCTTTGCCGTCCTTACCGGCGTCGCCTTTGTCGCCTTTGTCACCCTTCTCGCCTTTTATGCTGCCGAGATTGACGTCTTGCTCGCCTATCGTCAAAACGAGTTCGCCGTTTTCAAGCCTTGCACCCGTAACGGAGACGCCGTCGGCGCCCGTGTCGCCTTTGGCTCCGACAACGCTACCGACATTTATCCTGCTGTCATCGGAGAATACAAGCACGAGTTCGCCCTGTTCGTTTATCGTCGCGCCGACAATAGACACTCCGTCTTCGCCGTCGGCTCCGTTTTGTCCGTCTTTGCCGTCTACGCCGTCCTTTCCGTTTTGTCCGTCCTTACCCGGCGCGCCGTCCTGTCCCGCGGCACCCGTTTCGCCCTTTGCTCCGTCCTTGCCGTCCGCACCGTTCGTAATGCTGAAAGTCGTATGCGTACCGTCCGTATAATTTATCGTGTATTCATCGACGAGTCCGTTAGTTCCCGTCTTGGCGATAGAAGCGATACCGACTCCGTTTTGTCCGTCTTTGCCGTTTTCACCGTTAAGACCGTCCTTACCGTTCGTGCCGTTTTGTCCGTCTTTACCATTTGTTCCGTTCGCGCCGTCCTTGCCGTCTTTTCCGTTGACGATCGTAAAAGTCGTTGTGGTTTTGTCGGTAAACGTTATCGTGTACGTGTCGACAAGTCCCTGACTATCCGTCTTTTCAACTTTTTCGATACCGTTGCCGGGCGCACCGTCTGTACCGTCCTTTCCGTTTGTTCCGTCTTTCCCGTCCGTTCCGTTCACGCCGTCCTTACCGTCTTTGCCATTCACTCCGTCTCTTCCGTTTGTTCCGCTCGCTCCGTCTTTGCCATTGGTGCCGTTAGATATATAGAAAAACGTGGAAGTACCGTTGTCGAACGAGATTTGAATCTTCGTCTTGTCCGCGACGTCGGAGGCGACTTCTTCGATATTTCTTATGCCGTTTCCGTCTCTACCCGTAGCCTTGACGCCCGTGTCGGTATCGCCGATCCGCCAGTTTCCGTTCTCTCCGATAGTCGGTGAATTTCCGTCCTTGCCCGCCGCACCGACGAGAGAGGCAAGCCACTCGGTTTCGCTGCCGACAAATCCGTGTGCAACCGCTATCTCGTATGCGCTGTCGCCTTTGAGCGCGGAGACAAAATCTTCCTTCGTTCCGACATAGCCGTTCTCCTGCGCAAAGGCGTAAACCTCGTCTATGTCGATCTCTCCGTTTACCGCCACATTCGCCGCGTTAGAACCCTGTTTTGTAGCGTTTGCGTCGCAAGATACCAAAATCAGGACAAAAGAAAAGGCGACCATAATCGCCACTATGAGAATACTCCACTTTTTGTGTTTCATGTTCTCTCTCTCCTTATATGTTGAATAAGCACATAATACGGCATATTTGCAATTTGGCACAAGCGTTTTCATACCATTTGTCAAAATTTTTCATAATTTGTCGAATTTTGTCGAAAAAAACCTATATTATTAAACAAAATGTAAGAAAATTTGTAATCGTTTACCGGCAACTAAAAAAATCGTCCCGAAATCGGGGCGACTTTGCAAATTATTTATCATTCGTTTTCGGAATTGTCGGGGGCTTGCGGGAGTTCTTCGCTCGCCGAGGGAGAATCCGACGGTCTTTCATAGACGTACTCGGTATAATTCTTCGTCCGTTTCGTAAACAGTTTGAAGAGGTAGAACGCGAATATACAAACGGATATGCACGCCCCGACAATAGCCGCCGTATCGTACGGAATAAATCTACCGAGCGCCATGTTTGGCTCCGCCAAAATGTAGGTGATGACCACGGCGGTCATAAACAGCGCGGGGAGCGCCGTAAACAAGGAGGCATATTTGTTTTTGTGCGTCTTGAACATATATCCCGTGGCAACCCAAAGGCTTATCGCCGCCAAAAATTGATTTGCCCAGGCGAACCACCTCCACAGTATGCTGAAATTCTTGTCGTCCATAAAGTTCCAAATACTTATGCCGATGACGGCGGCAAAAAGCGGGATCGTGAGAATGAGGCGGTTTACTATTTTCTTTTGGTCGAGTTTGAACACTTCGCCGACTATCAGCCTGCAACTTCTAAGCGCGGTATCTCCGCTCGTGACGGGACAAATCACGACGCCTACCACCGCAAAAATCGTGCCGACCGTGCCAAGCACGCCCCTCGCTATCTCGTTGACGGAATTGGAATTGCCGCCAACTGAATTGAGTGCCGACCAGCCCTCCGCCGTGTTGACTCTGAAAAACGCCATTGCGGCTGCCGCCCAAATGAGAGCGATGACGCCCTCTGCGACCATTGCGCCGTAGAAGACCTGTCTTCCCTCTTTTTCGGACTTGATACACTTTGCTATCATCGGAGACTGCGTCGCGTGAAAACCGCTCACCGCTCCGCACGCAACAGTCGTCATCATAAACGGCCACCACGGCAAAGAGCCGTTTGCCTTGGAAAAATCACGGAAATTGCCGATAAGTTCAAGCATCGGGTATCTGTCGGAGTTTGCCATAATGCCGATGATTACGGCGAGCGCCATGACGATCAAAACGATGCCGAACACAGGATAAATCTTGCCGATGACCTTGTCTATCGGCACAAGCGTGCTGACAAGATAATAAATAAGGATTATTATCATCCAAATCCACGCCTTTACGCTCCCGTTCGTCAGCGATTCAAGCAGCGTGGACGGCGAGACTACAAATACGGCGGTCACGAGTATCAACAGCACTACGGAAAAAACCCTCATGACGATCTCCATAACCTTGCCGAGATAACGCCCCGACAACTGAACTATCGACGCGCCGTTGTGACGAGAAGAGATCATCCCCGAAAAATAGTCGTGTACCGCTCCGCCGAGGACGCAACCTATCACTATCCACAAAAACACGATAGGTCCGAACAGCGCCCCGCTTATCGCGCCGAATATAGGGCCCGTCCCGGCGATATTCAAAAGTTCTATCAAAAACGCTTTCCACTTCGGGAGCGGAGTTATGTCAATGCCGTCAGGGTTTGCGATAGCGGGCGTAAGGCGATTGTCGATCGCAAACACCTTCTCCGTCACCCTACTGTAAATCAAATATCCGCCGACAAGCAGCACAAGCGCAATAAAAAAAGTAATCATCTTTTTGCCTTCAACGTCTCCGCGTAACCCCGCGAAATCGCATTAATCATTATACACAACAAAAACAAATATATCAACTTTTTCAAGCACAAACAGCAACAAACCCGCAAGCGAGTTCAACGCTTTTATTATAAGGAAACAACAAGTTATGTATTGCAAGGCAAAACGAGACCTATTGCCACAAAATTAAAAGCCCACTCTGTCGGTGGACTTTTTTCTTTGGTGGAAACTACAGGTCTGGTGTTGCATGCAACGCCGTCCGTCCGCTGCCGCTGAGGCTTTCTCACCATTTGCAAACTCAATCGCACTTTATGCGCTTGTTTTTGTGTTGCCTTGGTACTCTTTTTGCGCAAGCGCAACAAGCCCAAGGCGACACAAAAAAACGAGCCTATAAATAGACTCGTTTTGGTTTGCAAATGGTGGAAACAATAGGACTCGAAAAATAGCGAGCAGGCGGGCTTGTACGCTCTTGCGAGCGTCAGCTATGACCTCGGGCATAGGTTGACGACATAGTCGTCTTTTGTGAAACAAAACGAGACCTATTGTTGCAAAGTCAAATTAAAAGCCCGTCAAAACGACGGGCTTTTATGACTTTGGTGGAAACAATAGGACTCGAACCTATGACCCCTTGCTTGTAAGGCAAGTGCTCTAACCAACTGAGCTATGCTTCCTTATGAACAGAGCAGCCAATGAGACTGCTCTGCATCTTGGTGACCCCTACGGGATTCGGACCCATGTTACCGCCGTGAAAGGGCGATGTCTTAACCGCTTGACCAAGGGGCCATATTTTGTTTTGCGGCGGTACTCGCTACGCTCGTGTCGCCTCCTGCACTCCTACATCCCCAAAAGATTCTTCCTTGCGACTTCCTCTCTTGTATTGATGTATGACTGCGGCGGTACTCGCTACGCTCGTGTCGCCTCCTGCACTCCTACATCCCCAAAAGATTTCATCTCGCGACTTCCTCTCTTGTATTGATGTATGACTGCGGCGGTACTCGCTGCGCTCGTGTCGCCTCCTGCACTCCTACATCCCCAAAAGACACTCGCTATCGCGCTTCATGGCATTTTCGCCAGCCACATCTGAACAAGTTCAATGGGCTGTCGCAAATCCCATACGCCCTTTGGGCGCTGTGTCTTTTGGTGGCGTATTCGTTTGGTAGCGGCGGTCGGATTCGAACCAACGACCTGCCGGGTATGAACCGGCCGCTATAACCAACTAAGCTACGCCGCCATCTGTGGTTGCGGGGGAAGGACTTGAACCTACGACCTCCGGGTTATGAGCCCGACGAGCTACCGACTGCTCTACCCCGCGATATTTAAGTGCTTGCTTATAATATGATAAAAAGAAATAATTGTCAAGCAATATTGAAAAATATTTTTTATATCTTGCAGTCATTCCGAAAATTTTCACCCTCCTCGGCGCTGTTTTGAGACATTTATCGCACGAAACGTCCGATATTGAACAAAAAATATCATACATTTGTCAAAAAATTGCGTATTGCTCTTGAAATCGTAATTTTGATATGCTAAACTTATTTATAATAAAGGGGAATCTAAGCAGATTTTTGTTCTCCAAAGGAGCGGAATATGAACAGATATCCGGATTATATCAGTTCAAAGCGCATACCGGCAAAAACGCCGGAGAGCATTGTCGAAGACGGCAAGGTTTATTTCGGCACCTTTGATGCGCCGTTCAAAAATTTGAACCTGTTAGACGCCGAAAAACCCTGCGGAAAAAAGATGCCGGACTTTTTGAAAGCCGCCCGTCTCGTCGAGTGGGAGGCGTTTGAAGTCGCCATGGACGAAGGCGTCCTCATAAGCGCGGTGTACAAGACGGGACCTATGGCATTCAGTATCTTCGTATGGTATAACCTCGAGGACAAAAAAATCTACGCTTGGCGCAACCTCGTGCCAAAGAAGAAGGGCAAAGTCGCGGCGAATCTCGTGAACGACTACTGCTATATCAAGACTTCCAAGAGCGAATACCGCATAGACAACGACTTCGAAAACGGCAAAGCGAGCGCAAAAGGTTTTACAAAGGGCAAAGCGGGCGAATTTGCGATAGATATGGCGTTTGAGCGCATCTCCCCTCTTGCGAACGGAGTTATGCCTCTTGCAAAGAACAAGGACGGCTCGCTTCGCAACGCGCTTTACAGCGAAAAAGACTTTTTCAAGGCGACGGGCACTATCACTTTGAACGGCAAGGTGTACAAATCCAACGAGCGCTCCGTCGGCATCATCGACGACCACAAGGGCTTCTATCCTTTCAAGGCGCACTACGACTGGCTCACCGCTATGGGCACGCGCGAAGAGGACGGAAAACTCAAATATTTTGCGTTCAACCTCACGAGAAATCAGTCCGTCGACCAAGACAAATACAACGAGAACGTTATTTGGATAGACGACGAATCCTTCCCTATGCCACCCGTCGTGTTCAAGCATAAGGACGGCAAGAAGAAGGCGGAAGAATGGCACGTTACGGACGAAAAGGGACTCGGACTTGTCGACGTGACTTTCAAACTGGACAAGACTTTCTATATGCCGATACACGCGGTTGTTGCCGAAGCCTACTACGCTCTCCCGTTCGGGACGCTCTCGGGCTACATCACGGACACCAACGGCAAGCGCTACTATGTCGACGGCATGATCGGCATCGGCGAAGACAAAACAACCCGTATGTAAAGACCGCGGTCTTTAACAATGATATATCGCAAGCGATATGATATACTTTCAGTATGATATATTCGCACAGCGAATATGATATATCGCAACGGAGATATTGCGGAACAAACGAGACTTTATACAACAAAAACGCACCTATAAAGGTGCGTTTTCAGTCTTCGACTGTTTTTGTTTTGCTGGCTTCTATCGTTCTGCTTTTGGGTTCGTCAAACTATTTTCATATCTTTGAGAAGCATACGGGAGGGGCCTTCGTAGTTGAATGCACCGCATACTCTGTCGTTTGTCAAGCGAAGGGACGGAAGCACCTCGCTGAGTTTGCCGCTCATTGAAATGCCTGTCACCGGCGTCACCTTGCCGCCGTCATGGAGATAAGCAAGACGGATTTCGCCGCCGATATAGTCGTTGTAAACGTCGAGTTGGATGCCGGATAGCGAAACCGCTTCCAAGTATCTGCCATCAAGTTTTTCAAGGCTTCCGCTTTCAACAGACAGACAGCCGAGGTCGCCAGAGATGTCTTCCGGCTTGATGCCGATGTATTGACCGTATCTTGATGTGCCCCAGAGTGACACGACCTTGCCGTCCTTGATGACGACTCTGTCTTTAAGCACCGTGCCGTCCGCATCGAACGCCGCGGAATCACTGCCACCCTCGATTTGCGCCTTTTCGGTGATCGTGAGCGGATCACCCGTTCTGCCCTCTTGCAAATCGTCGCCAAGTTCATAGGCGTTGGCGTCCATGTATTTCGAGCCGTATGAAAGCTCGTCCGTGATTGTTTCGACAAGTTCCATAATCTCTGCGGGACGAAGCGCAACGTCAATCGTTTGCGGCGTACCCTTGACAGCTTCGTGTCTTGCCTTGACTTCTCTCATCTTCTCGCTGATTTCGCGAGTTATGTCGGCGAGGTCGAGTTTGGTGACGACGTACCACTCGTAGAGTTCGACGGATTCCTTTTCGTCCGTATGCGTCGGGATAGCCTCAATTGAAATCTTGTGTGAAACTTGCGTCTTGTCGAGCCCCGTTGAAAGACGAACTCTCGTTCTGCTTTCCGTGACGAAGATTTCAAGCGCGTTTATACTGCCGCCCTTCACCATATCCGCGTCGAACACAGCTTTTGCGACCTGTTTTGCGACTTCCTTGCCGTCGAGTCCTTTGAGATTGGACGGAAGTTCAAACGTCTCCTTGCTGCCTTCCACAAGTTTGTACGGCTTGTTGTGCACAAGTTTTGCACGCGAGAGTGCCTTGTCGAGCGCAAGGTTCAGTGCCTCCTCGTCCATTGACGCGTACACCGGGAAAGTGCTGTCGCCGAGAGTGCCGTCCTCATTGTTGACGTACACCGTGACTTTTGTCTCCGCCGTATCTGTTGCACGGACGGTTTCCGTCTTGCCGAGTACGAAGAAGAGTTCGTGCGAGACGGATGATTTGTCCAAAATTTTATAGCCGTCTTTGGCTTTTGCTTTTACGATTTTTTCAACGTCCAACATAGTCTGCCTCCTTATGAAAGTTTGCAACGCGCTTTGAGGCAAGGGCCTCCGTCAGAGACGCGCACCCATTCTTTGTAGCCCTTTCCGCAAGAGCCCGAGCCGATAACCTTGAATTCTTCCTTTGAAATCATAGAAATTGATTTCAAAAGTTCAGGCACAAATCCGCTCATAACGACAGGCGAAACGTAGTTGTCCGTGAGTTTGCCGTCCACGATTTCGATGCCGTATTGTGCGGTGCATTGGATTTGCCAGTTCTTCGGATCTTCCATGCCGTTGTTCGTTTCAAAGAGCATATAGCCGTGCTTTACGGACTTTATCATATCTTCGAGCTTGTCATTGCCCGCTTCAAAGAAGGTGTTGGTCATTCTCGTATACGCCTTGTGCGCATAGTTTTCTCTTCTGCCGTTGCCTGTCGGTGCCGTGCCGAGTTGAGCAGCACTTGTAAGGTCGCAAATGCCTGCGACAAGAACGCCGTCCTTGATGATTTGCGTATCGTGCGCCACAACGCCGTCGTCGTCAAAGAAGTATGATGCGGTGGAAAATGCCGCGGACGCACCGTCGTGCATATTGACGATAGGAGACGCGACGTATTTGCCGACGTATTCCTTTGCAAGCGCGCGATTTTTTACAAACTGATCCATTTCAACACCGTGACCGAACGCCTCGTGCGCGATAAGACCTGTGATAGAACTGTCCGTGATGATGTCATAAACACCCGGTTCAATCGGCTTTGCGTTTGCGAGATGTCTGACCTTGTCAACGAGTTTGTCAACAAGCTTCGGCATCGTGGCAAAGATATCTTTCATTTGATTGCCGTATGCGGTCTCCCAACCTTCCGCCATATTTTCGTCACGGTACAATGCAACCATAATGCCGTTCACCCAAGCATAGTGTTGGTCGAGTTCTCTGTTTTCGCTGACAAACAACTTGTTGATGACAATCGGACGAAGAATGACGATAGCGTTGACGATTTTTTCATCTTTCTTCAAAATTTCATCTTTGATATTGGTGAGAAACGCCAAAATCTCATCGTCGGAATACTTGTCAAAATCGCTCTCTCTGACGTAAGACTCGACGTGTTTCGGGTCCTCTGGCAGCGGGCACTCGATTGCGCCCTCCGCTTTGTCAAGCCTGATTTCGCTGACAATCTTCTTTGCAAGAGCCTGCTTGTCGCCTGCGATTGAAGACGTCGAATATTCGCCGAACGCTCTGCCGTCGTGAACTTTGACGACAAATCCGCATTCGCCCTCGAATCCGCCGCTGTCGGACACGGAACTCGTGCCTCTGTCCACTCGGTAACTGGACGACGAACAGTCCGTGCCGAGCACGCTGACATATTTGTAGTATGGTTTGAGAGCGGAAACGAGTTCTTTCATCTCGCCTCTCATACTCTCGAGGAATTTAGATAATGCCATAAAGCCTCCTAAAAAATTTTATTTCACAAAAAGTATAGCATAGGGATTGCGACTTGTCTTGCGATAATCGCGAATTTTTTGCAAAAACGCCGAATTTCTCAAAAAAATAAGCGAGGATAAACCTCGCTTATAATAATATTATTCTTCAAAGCGTCATTTCTTCGCATTGCTTAACACTTCGTCGATGAGGCGGAGTACGTCCGCGCCGAGGAGCGGCCAAGCACCGCCGACGTCCGCGTGCCAATAGTCAGGCTTGACGATAAGGCGACCTGCCTCGTCAAGTGCGTCTTTGTCCATACCCGCAAGAGAGGCATAGGTGCAGACCATGCCGTCGCCGCCGATCCAGCCCTCTTCACCGACAGGCGCGAGGTCGTCGTGAATGAGTTTGCAGGAATACATCGGATAGCCGGTGTTCTCGTCAAGCACAGGGTTGCCTTCCTTGTCCACTACGGTTGTCATGATGCAGCCCGTGTTCGTGGACGGAATGTTCGTGCCGAGGAAGACGTAGGAGTTGATATCGTTTTCCGGGCTCATTGCGATGTTGCCGTCGACAAAGAGTCTTGAATAGTAGGTTTTGAGTCTACCCGCGCCGTATTTGATTCTGTCGCCGAGTTTGTTGAGAAGCACGGGGTTGCCGTTCACGTCGACTTGAATTGTAACCTTGCCGTCTTTTTCAAGGGCTAACGTGTTGCAGTCGACAAGTCTTGCGGATACCGCGCCGAGGTTGTCTGCGGAGGCTGTGCCGTCCATAAGTTCTTTGCCGGAAAGTATGCGAACGATAGAGCCGTCTTCAAGTTCTTGTCCCTCTTCGTAGTGAATATTCTTGCCGTCTTCGTCAACGTAAACTGCCCAATTCAGGGTGTTGTAGAAATCGTAGAGTTCGTTCTTTGCTGCCTCTACCGCGGCAGGATCGGACGGATCTTCGCAAAGACCTATCTTCTTGCCGTCCACGATGAGACCGCCGGCCGAGTCACCCGCGAGTTGCACGGAGTTCAAAAATTCATAGCTCGGGCAGAGCGCCATCATACCGCTTGAATTGTTGAAGAAGATGCCGATTTTGTCCAAAATGGATTTTACAAGTCCGCCGACGATACCGCCATCCGCAAGCGTTTGTTCGAGGTTGAAACCGAAGGTTGTGAGGAACGCGGCCAAATAGTCTTTCGGGCAAGTCATTGCGCCGAAAGCGTCGAACGAGCCGAGCGTTGCGGGTGCGAACGCCATATAGAGTTCCACTTTGTCGCGGTTTGCCTTGCTCCTGCCGAGGTAACTGTTGACGACTGGACCGCCCATACTGTGTGACATAAAGATGACTTTTTGATAACCGCGGGAGTTGATAAACTCTTCAAGTTCCGCCGCCGAGTCCGCAGGGCTCTTTCTGAAGTCTTGGTTGAACATGAGGCAGTCGTAGTCATAGCCGTATTTGTCTATGAGTTGACTTCTCGTCTCCGTGATA
This sequence comes from uncultured Eubacteriales bacterium, assembly GCA_900322215.1. Classification (GTDB taxonomy): domain Bacteria; phylum Bacillota; class Clostridia; order Christensenellales; family CAG-917; genus CAG-475. The sequence goes on from ONYW01000006.1 coordinate 25,762, forward strand.
AACTTTTTGTAAATCGCGACCGCGCCGTAGTAGCAATGAAGCGGTGCGCCGTTTATATCGACGGGCTTTTCAAAGTTTGAATTTATATTTGCGGCGACGACGTTCGGGTTGAGACCGTTTCCGTCCTGGTCGAGCGTCATATCGTAGAGGAGCGTCCCTTCTTCAAAGGAAAGCGCATCCATAATCGTCGTGAAAGCGTTGCCCATCTCCTCCGAAAATTCGCTGAGCACTCCGCTGAAATCGTAGATGGTCGGAGAAGTCGGTGCCCAGTGATCGTAGAGGTCGAACTCCGTGACGAAAGGATCCCAAACGGGCTCGTTTGTCTCCTTGTTGTAGAGTCCTCCGCCGAAGAGTGCGGTGACGTAGATTATCGCATTCGAGTGATGGTTGTCGGGATCGTAGTTTGGATCGAGGTCCACAACCGTCGGCACGGGATCGACGTCGACAGGCCTCACGGGTTGCACGGGTGTAGACTGTGACGAATCCTTTTTGTCGCAGGCGACAAGCCCGACCGACAACGCAAGGACAAGCACGAGTGCAAAAACCAAAACCGATTTCATGCTGAATTTTCTCATTTTTTCCCTCTTATATAAAAATTGGTTTTCGTTATTTAGTGACGAGATAGAGTCTCAAAGTCTCGTCGACCTTTTCGATTTCTTTCGCGCAAAGGTTATCTCCCGCAAGCGAGCGTTTGAGCCCGAGCCAAATCGCCTTTATCATGAGCGAATCCCTTGCGTCAAGCGCGACGGAAAAGCCCTCGAGCATAACGGACAAATCCTTTCTCTCGTCGTCGGACAAGTCGGCGATTTGAACGGCTTTTGCCATGTTCACGAGCAAATATTCCACCTGCTCCGTAAGTCCGCTCGGCGCAAACTCCACCGTATGCGAGATTTCGGGCGCTTCTTCCCTTATGCCCTCGACGACGTAGTTTACGATAGCGAGTTTGAAAGGTTCTAGAAGTTTCACGCAAAGCGCGTCAAAACTCTCCTGTTTCGTCTCCGCCGGGAAGAAAGATGTGGCAAACGAGAGAATATCCATAACTCCCGCGTCAAACTCTACGAGCATATTCGCGACAAGCGCCACGAGCGTCTTTTGATTTTTCGGCAGGCGCAAGATATTGCTGTCGCCGAGCGTCGTGAGTGCTCTTCGCTTTTCGGATTCGTAGTCAAAATTCTTGTTGCAATAGGTGAGCACCGTGCGAAATTCCTCATAATATGCGAGGCATTTAAGCACGTTTCTGAGTTTCTTGTCAACGAAGATCAAGTTTGCGTTTCGGACGTCCTCTATCGCGCAAACGAGCGCTTGGACGCCTTCTTTGTCGTATGCCATAACACACTCCTTTGGAGCTTATATAAAAAATATATCATAGCAAAAGAATAATTTCAAGATGAAAATGTGCAAATATAATATAAGTTTTCTTAAAAACCGTAAAGATTTTGCTCGTATTTCGCAAAACTTGACTCAAATTATGATTTTCACTTCGCCGCTATCAAGCGTATGCTCCTTGCCTTGCCCGTCCGTAACGATAAGACGGCAGTCTCCGTCCAAATCCTTTACGAGCGCTTTATACTCGCTTCCGTCGTTTGAAAGGACTGTGACTTTTCTTCCTAAAAGCATACAAAGCGACCTGTACTCGGAAACTATTTTTTGCTTATCAAAATTCAAGTACAGTTCCGCAAAATTGTGCAAAATCGCTTTCAGCAACTTTTCTTTCGTATCCTTGCCCTGCACGGTCACGCCGCAGGCGAGGTCTTGCACTTCTTTCGGGACGCTTCCAATATTCACGCCGATGCCGACTATCGCAAAACCCGCAAGGTTTTGAGTGGTCTCGGTGAGTATACCGCAACACTTTTTGCCGTCTATATAGACGTCGTTCACCCATTTGACGAGCGCGTCGTCCCCCGTCGTCTCCCGCACCGCTTTTGCGACCGCAACTGCCGAAAGGACGGTGAGCGCGTTTTTCACCTCGTCGGATTTCGGCGAGACAAGGATGCTGAAATACAGCCCTCCCCGCGGAGAGAAAAACGTCCTGCCGAGCCTGCCCTTGCCCTTTGTTTGCACGTCCGACACAAGCACAAAACCCTCTCTCGCCTGCCTTGTTGAGAGAGTTTTCAGCGCGTCGTTGGTGGAAGAGATTCTTTTCACGTGTTTTACGACGAAGAATCCGTCCTCTAAATATCTTTTTCTCGCAAGGATAAAACTCATGTATCTATTATAGCACGAGCGCGCGTCGTTTTCAACAAAACTCACAACAAAACGGAGAGTACGAGCGCAATCGCCACGCCGAAGAAAAAGGATACGGCGTGGAATTTGCCCGAAATCTTTGTCGCGGACGGCAGGAGTTCAAAACAGGCGACGTACAGCATAACTCCCGCTGCAAAGCCGAGCGACAACCCCGACGCAAGAGGACTCGCCTCGCCGAGTATCGCTCCTATCACCCCGCCGACAAGCGTCGTGCTTCCCGCCAAAAAAGCAAGCAAAACGGCAGGGAGAGGTTTTGTTCCTCCTCCGACAAGCGGGGCGGTTATCGCCATGCCCTCGGGGACGTTGTGAATGCCTATGATGACCGTCACAAGCACACCCATTTTCAGGTTCGCCGCTCCGCTCGCGCCTATCGCCATACCCTCGGGTATGTTGTGAAGCGCAATCGCAAAAAGCGCGGCAAGTCCCGCTTGTTTCAAATGTCTTTTCAGCCTCTCGAAGTCTTGAACTTCCACCTCTTGCAAAGAGGGCCCCCGCTCTCTCTCGCAACGGAGAGAAGTGGCGGGTTTTTCGCCGCCCGACTTTCCTCTTTGCCGTCTTTCTTTGACTCGTGACGCAACCGCTTCGACCATGCCTGCGAGCGCGACGGTAACAAGCGCGCAACAGGTCGCGATAAGCGCGCCGAACTTTGTCACACTCTTGCAACACGACACCGCTTCCGGCAGCATTTCAAAGGCGACGACTCCGAGCATAATCCCGCCTGCCAAGGAGAGCGCGTCGCTCGTCTCCCTCTTTCCCTTGCAGGATACGCCCAAGATTCCGCCTATACCCGTGCCGATAATGCCCGCAGCCGCCGACAAAAGTATATTCAGCCAATTCATACGAAAAATGTATGCCGTACGGCTCAAAAATATTTTGCTGCGCATACTATAAGTATGAAAAGGGATTTTATCGTCAAAATGCTCGGGCAAGCCGTGCTTGCCCTGCTCGTATGCTTTGTTGGAGTGACTATGAAAAACGACGCAAAAGTATCCTTCGCGGAAGAGGCAAAAGTCGGTCTCATCGCAAGGTTTTGCACCTATTACGGCGACAGTAGCGAAAACAGAAAGTCAAACGTAGAACTCGCCTGCCGCAAAATAAACGGGCTCATCCTGTACCCGGAGGAAGAATTTTCTTTCAACGGACAAGTGGGAGAACGCACGGTGGCAAACGGATTCAAAACCGCGTATATAATCTCGGACGGCGACTTTGTCGAAGGCGTCGGCGGGGGCGTGTGCCAAGTGTCTTCCACCCTTTACAACTGCGCCTTGCTTGCAGATCTTGCAATAACTTGCGCGAATCCCCACTCTCTTCCCGTCTCGTACGTCGCCCCGTCCTTTGACGCTATGGTGTCGTCGGGGAGCGACTTCCGCTTTGTCAACACGCTCTCCGCACCGATAAAAATCGTGATGTCGGCAAACGGCAGGGATTTGACGGCGGAGATCTACGGAGTGGACAAAACGACGATAAAGCGACGTTCGGTTACGCTTGAACAAATCCCGTTCGAGACGATAGAAAAGGAGAGTGAGGACGTGCCTTTTGGCGAACAAATCGTGGACACTACGGGCAAAAACGGCATAAAGTCGCAAGGGTATCTCGACTACTACAAGGACGGCAAACTCACAAAATCCGTCCTTATCCGCTCCGACTACTACGCCCCTCAAAAGCGCGTGATTTTGATTCCTCCAAAGCAAACACCGCCGACAGCAATGCAAATTGAAAACTAATAACATACGGTTTACGACAATATTCAATTTAACAAAAAAATCACCCGATTTCGGGTGATTTTTTACTGATTTTCGGTTGAATAGATGTATGACAAGGAAGGTGCGCACGCGAGCCACCCAGTGTACAAAAGCGTACACGGTGTGCGAGCGCACGCAAGGCTGACGCAGTCAGACGCTCAATCACTGCGTTTTTTTCGGAAGACGACGAACTTTTGCCATATAAACTCCAACACCAAATTATATGCCATGCAAGTGCCTTGCGCAATTATGAAAGCGAACGTGGAGAGTTCACCGCCGGTGGAGGCGAGAAGCGCTTTTTCTATCGTGTCGATATACCAAATTTGGAAAGGATAGAAAGGCACATAGAAAAGGAATGCGAGGAGCATCGCGATAGGAATGTTGCCCGCGTCCTTGAAAGTGAATTTTCGGTTGAGAGTGAAGTTCCAAACAATCGAAAGTCCGAGACCTATAGTGTCTGCGATAAAAGTGATTTCGTTGAGTTCAACGATAAAGTGAATGGAGGCTTCCCTGTCGATAACGCGGTCGAGTAACGTGTGCAAAATGAGTGCGGATACAAACTGAATCACGCCCGCCGACGCCGCGCACAAGAAATATTTGAGAGGTTGAAGCCACGCCTGTCTCTTTGCCTTGCGCTCTTTTTCCGCTCTTTCCTCTTCGGACAAATCCTCTACCCGCGCCGTTTGCGTTTGCTCGAGCGCGTCCTGAGTCGTTTGTTCCGTTTTGTCTTCGTTTGTTTGCTCATCTTCAAGAGAAGTCGACTCTTCTCCGACTTGTACTTTGCCCATAATTTCCCCCTCTTACGGACCTACTGATTATATTTTAGCACGGTGCCGAGGCAAGTCAAGAGGGGCAAAATAGACAAAGTTTGAAATGTGTCGGGTTTTGCTTTCCCCGCCTATTGCAAATAATGTCGAAAATTGCAGTATAACGACTTTATTTTGCGGATTTGAATATATAAACGTCGTATTCGTCAAAAATCTTTGCGTGAATATATCCGAGCTTGAAAACGAAATAAAACAAAATTTTTTCTTTTCCGACGACCTTGTGTGCCGTCCTATTTGCACGAGCGGAAAGAATGCGCTCGTCGTTTTTTTGGACGGCGGAGTGGACAAAACCCTGCTTGACAGGGACGTCATCGCACCGCTCGTAAGAGCAAAAAAAGAGCGGAGTGCAAATAGCGAAACAAGTGATGACTCCGCAGGGCAAGACGACAAAGACATCGCCTGTCAAAGCGAGATAGAGGCGATACTTAAAGCAAACACTTTCTATGCCGAAGGGTTTTCGGCAACCGATTTCAGATCCGTACCGCAAAGAGTCGCGGACGGAGACGTGGCGATAATCTTTGAAGACTGCGAGCATGCGTATATCTTTTCTATTCGCAGTCCCGAAAAGCGCGCTACGACGGAACCGCCGACGGAGAGCGTGATGAAAGGACCTCGCGAGGGGTTTATCGAAGAGATAAAGTCAAATTTGTCCCTCGTTCGCAGGAGAATAAAATCCCCCGCGCTCACAGTCAAGATGCTGAAAGTCGGCAAGTACTCGCAAACGTCCGTCGCCGTGCTGCACTTAAGCGGAGTGGCGGACGAGCACGTCGTCAAGGAGATCACGGACAAAATCTCGTCAATTGACATAGACGGCGTGATAGACAGCGCATACGTCCTTTCCTACCTGCGCCCGCAAAAGCACTCGTTCTTTTTGCAAGCGGGGTCGTCTGAAAAACCCGACGTCGTATCCGCAAAACTTTTGGAAGGACGAGTAGCCGTCCTCGTTGACGGCTCGCCTATCGTCATCACCCTGCCCTACCTCATGTTCGAGGACGTGCAGGACGGCTACGACTACTATTCGGAAGACTGGCGCGCCTCAATAATACGCCTTTTCCGCCTATTCGGCGCGCTTATGACGGTGATACTCCCCGGCGCATACGTCGCGCTTCAAACCTACCACTTTCAACTGCTACCTCTCAAGTTTTTGACGACGCTGCTAGCCGCGACAAACGGCATACCCTTCCCGCCCGCCATAGAAATGCTTATCGTCCTCGCACTGTTCGAGATCTTAAACCAAGCGTCCATTCGTATGCCGAGGTATTTCGGCATATCTCTCTCCGTCGTCGGCGCGATAGTGCTTGGAGATACTGCGGTAAAATCCGGGCTCATATCCTCGCCGTCCGTGCTTGTCATAGCGCTGTCGGCGATAGGCATATTTTGCGTGCCGGATCAAGTGGGCGTCATGTCAATACTAAGACTTCTTTTCCTGCTCGTCAGCGCGGTGCTCGGATTTGTCGGCATCGTGATACTCCTCATCGTCATAATCGCGTATCTTGCAGGGCTTGACAACTACGGCACGCCGTACCTTGCGCCTTACGCTCCGCGAATAAACCCCGATCTCAAAGACGGCTTCCTCAAAGTCGCCACAACGGGCATGGACACCCGCCCGTACTCTATCCCTACGAGCAACCGCACGAGGCAAAAATGAAAACTCACACGCACGGTATATACAAAAATCTGGACGGAGACACCGTCTTCAACTCACAGGCGGCGACGCTCATATTCATGTGCGGAATAGCCTTCAAACTCTCCGCCGCTCCGCAAATGCTGTCCGAAGAGTTCGGCTCGTCCGCCTTTTGGGTGTTCTTGTGCTATTCGCTCATAGACTCCGCCCTGTGCCTGCTCGTTCTTCTTTTTTCAAAGCGGAACGGCGACGCGCTTCTTACGGCGACAAACAACGCCTTGTACAGGACGATATGCCTCGTCATCGCCGTCTTTTTGACGGCAAAAGGAGTGTTTCACTTTTGCTACTGCACGTCCTACCTTACGCACGAATTGTTCGAGGGGCTCGAACCGTCGCTCATCTACCTATTGTTTTTGCTCCCTATCGTCTACCTCGGCGCAAAGGGCATACGCTCTATATCGCGAAGCGCGGAGATCCTCTTTGCGGTGGTATTTCTCATGCTTGCGCTGAACCTCGTGTTTTTGAATACGAAAATGGATTTTTCGCGCGTGTTGCCCGTCCTATCAAAAGAACCGAGCGAAATCGCGGTCGGCTTTCCGCGCTACGGAATTTGGATGTGTGACTGGCTGCCGTTTGCCTTCATTCGGATAAAGAACAAAAAACTGCCGTATATCACGGTGAGCGTCGCGGGCACTTTCGTGCTTATTAATCTCATAATGCTGCTCGGAGTCGCGATATACGGTGACGCGCTCAAGACAGTCACGGATCTGCTCATTAGGATCGCAGGCTTCAACCAACTGTCAAGGGACATAGGAAGAACCGAGTGGGGCAATCTTTTGCTCGTCATCACGACGTCCATCATGTCGCTTGCGTTCTCATACTTCGGGGCGATAACCGCCTGCAAGCGGGCGACAAAGACGAGTCTCCCCGCAAAAATCGTATACCCCGTCTCGATAATTCTTGCAATAATGCTCGTGCCCTCCTCGCAAATCGTAACCGATTTCGCCGTGCAAAGGTGCGGATACGTCTTGTTCGGCATTGCAATTTGCCTGCCGATACTGCTGCATATAACGCTCATCGCGGAACGCAGGAGATACCCGTCCGTTCAAAAACTCCTCGACGAGGAATATTCCGCGCAAGGGAGAAAAAACACGAGCGGAGACGGCTCTATGCTCAGCGGTTTCAAACAAAACGAGTCGACGACTTCGACTGTATAGGTGATTATGTCTTCAAAAAAACTAAACGTCTCAAAATCCTTAATATATTCAAAGTGGGCGGTGATAGTGCTCGTCGCGGTCGTCCTCGTCATATACGGCAGAACGGTCAAAAGCCCGACGCTTACAAAGACTCAAATCGTGCTCGGAGCAGGCATAGATTTCGACGTCGAAACGCGCGAGTTCGAGGTGACGACTCAGTCTACCATGGTGGCGTCGTCCTTTGGAGAATCCAACGCTCAAACCACCTACAACGTCTACTCCGCAAACGGCAAGACAGTTGCGGAGGCTCTCGACGTAATTTCGCGAAAAATAGGGTTAAACATATCGCTTGCACATTGTAATGTGCTTTTTCTGTCAAATACCGCACTTGCGATTGACCACATGCAACTCTTCTATCCGCTGACGGGAATGTACTCTTTGCCCGAGCAGTCGATGATAGTCGCCTGTGCGATTCCGCCAAAAGAACTCCTTGCAAAGCGCATAGGATCGACCGTCTCATCCGCGCTCTTTTTGCAAAATTCTCTCTCAAATCAAGAGGGTGACGACGGCATGATAAGAACGACCGTCAAGGACTTTCTTTGCTCGTCGCTCTCCCGCAGTCACGCAAACGCTCTTCCCTACGTCGAAGTGCAAAAACTCGAATCCGAGCCTCAAAACGCGGATGGCGAAGTCAAAGACGCGTTTGAACTCGTGCTGAGTCGCGCGCTCGTGACCGACAAGGAAAAGTCGTACGTGCTTGACGAGGACTTAAGCGAGATACTGTCTATATATCTGAGTTCCGACGTTACGGGCTGTCTCAACTACACCTCGGACAAGGGCGAGAGCATAGAGTTTAAGGTGCTTAACGAAGACGTAAAACTGAGCGCGGACGGCAGGACCGTCTTTGCGGATATCAAAATCTCCGTCGACCTGCTCGACGTGCAATTTGTGGATAGCGACCGTATGCTCAACGGCGCGGACGAAATTGTGCAAACCGCTGCAAACGAACTCGGAAAAATCTTGCAAAAACGACTCTTGGAACTGTTTGAAAAATCAAAGCAACTTGACATAGACTTCCTCGGCTTGCAGACAAAAGCATATCAAAGCGTCGGCAGGTCGCTCGAAGAAAACTGCTTGTCCACGCTCTCCTTCGTGCCGAGCGTAAAAATCGTAGTCTCGGAGACCGCATAGCAAAAAAACCGCGCCCTGCATATAATACAACGGACTGTTGGAGCGAGTATGGAATATCTGTTGCCGGACGAAGCCACAATGAGACTTATGAACGAAGAATACGCGAAAATGGGAATCAAAAATGCAAGCATTTTTGCGTGTGAAAACAACGAAGTAACTCGCGCGGGCGAACGCTCACGCGCATTCTCTTTCAAAACACTTATTTTATTTCTTTACATAATGAGGTTTTTGCGTTATAATTCAAATTATGGAACTGAAATTTATGACCCCAACAGAAGTTTGGGAGGGATTCAATCCGGCGCAAGCGCCTTTAGAGTCGTCAATCATCTCGTCTGAGACGGACGACAATTTGGTTTGCTCCAAGCAATTTTTTACGGCGGACACGACGCCGAGCGGCAAACTCCGCGCATATATGGAAATCTATTATGACAAACGCTGGGCAGACGACAGAGCGACGATTCTCATCCTGTCCACTCTGTCCAACGTAGATTATAAGGACTTCGCGCGCAGGCTTGTCGCGGAGGGCTACGTTGCCTGCATCGTCGACTATGCGGGCACTTTCAGCGATGAAAATTTGCACACGACCTTCCCGCAAGAGTATTCCTACGCCGAGTACCCCGAGGCACTTAGTCACATGCTTCACATAGAGACCGACGCGCGCCACACTCCGTGGTACGTGTGGACGCTCATTGCTCGTCGCGCTATCACCCTGCTCGTCGAGCACAAACTCGTCGACACGGAGCATATCGGCATTCTCGGAGTCAGTTCCGGAGCGCAAGTCGCCTGGCAAGTCGCAGGCATAGACAACCGAGTCCGCGCGCTCGTCGCGATCAACGGAAGCGGCTACCTTTGGGCAAACGGAAAACCTCGCTTTACGTCCACGAACATTCCGTCCAACGACGAGGAGCGTGCCTTCTCGACAGGCGTCGGTGCGGAGACGTATGCCCGCTTTGTCACCTGCCCCACGCTCTATATCGCGCTTGCTGAGTCTTCAACCAACGACATCGACCGCGCGGGCGACATCATGAGCGGAGTAAAATCCGCTTCAAAACAGTTTTTGATCTCCAACGGCGACGAGCAAATCACGTCGACGGAGTTTGAGACTATGCTCATTTGGCTTCGCACGAACTTCGCTCTCAGCGGAAAGACGTCCATTACGCCGACGATAACGTTCGAGGCAAGCGACGGCGAACTGTATGCAAAAATCAATTCTATAAAAGCCGTAGAAAAACGCAGTCTCTTCGTCTGCTACGGCGAACCTAATCCCTACAACAGATATTGGAAGCGAGTGGAAGACCTCAACAAGGTCGGCAACCACGAGTATACCGCGCATATCCCCGTCATCAACGACAAAGAACTCATCGTTGCCTATGCGACGTTTGAATATGCGAGCGGCAACATCATTTCAACTCCCGTCATCGGCGTCGTTCCGGAGAACCTTGACGTAAAGCCGGACGACAACCCGCTCGACGTCTACTCCTCCCGCATAATCTATGACGGAAGCATGGGACTCGGCAACTTTATGCCGAAAACCCCGAGCCTTATCGTTCAAGACGGCGTCGTGCATCAGGCGGAAGGTCCGTTTGAGATCAAGGGCATAACCGCGGACGTCGGAGACCTCGCGCTCTACCGCAGCGCGCACGAGATCGCGTCTCTCGACCGCACGACCTCTCTCCACTTCGACGCATACTCAAAGGAAGAGCGAGATTTGCAAGTCGTCATGACCACTTTCCCGAAACTCAAACGATACGTCGCGACCACGCACTTAAAGGGCGGCGAATTTTGGCAAAAGATACTACTTGAAAGCGCGGATTTCAAGAGCGACGAGGGTATGACGCTCGGCAAATTCTCGGACACGAAGTGTTTCTATGTCAAGGACGCGCACGGAGTCGTGTTCAACAACTTCCTTTGGATATAATCTTCCGAAGATTTTTGCGCAAGACAAAACATATACTTTAATATGACAGAAGATTTTTCAAATTTTGAACCGCTCGATTCGCCTTTAGAGCAAGAACTGGACCCTCGACCTTCCCGCAAGCGCCAATTGATTACGGCGCTTATTTGCGTCGTTATCGTCGTGCTTCTTGCAGTCACGCTTGCGCTGATCATAAAGACCTACGTCATTTCCACCTATACGGTGGACGGCATCTCGATGTACCCGACGCTTGACGGCGGTGGCGGTGCGTCCCTTGACGGTGACAGCAAAAACGGCGAAACGCTTTATCTCAACCGCCTTGCAAAAGTGAAGCGCGGAGATATAGTCGTCTTCTCTCCCGAGTGGGAGAGCATGAGGCAAGCGGACGGGACTTACAAGGCGCTCGTAAAGCGCGTCATCGCAATGAGCGGTGACCGCCTGCAAATCAAAAACGGCGCAGTTTGGCTCAACGGCGAACTGCTTGACGAGCCGTATATCAACGAGGCAATGGGGCATGAATACGACGGACTCGACATCGTAATCGGAGACGGCTATATGTTCTGTATGGGCGACAACAGAAATCACTCTTCAGACTGTCGCGCCTTCGGACAAGTGCCGCAGTCTTCCCTCATCGGCAAGTGTTTCCTCATCAAAGGCATCGACGGAAAACTCCGCAAACCGTAATTTATCATATCGAAATCATCATATAAAGGTCGTTTTATGGCAACTGATCCCAAAAAGAAAGTTCAGCAAAAAGTCAAAACTCAAGCAAAACGCCAAGTTAAAAAAGCCGCAAAGAAAAACCCTGTCGGCTTTTTGATCGCGCTCATCGTCATAGTCGTTATCGTGGCAATCGCGCTTGTCGTGATGTACTTCACGGTGCCGTCGTTCAAGAGCACGATAAACGACATAATCTCGCCCTCGTCCTCTTCGACAAACAACGGCTCGAACAATTCGGGCGGAAACGGCTCGGGCACCAATCAAGGCTCCGACAATTCGGGTAACAACGAAGATTTCAAAGCAGGCAACATTACTGCCGCAGATTTAGTTCTTGGTGAGGACGAACTCAAGGTTCATTTTATAGATATTGGGCAAGGAGATTGTATATACATACAGTTCCCAGACGGAAAAGATATGCTGATAGACTGTGGCTATCGCGATGCGTCCAACACGCTCGCCACAGGAATAAAAGATTCCGTAAAAGATTATTTGCTCGCTCTTATCACCGATAATGAGCTTACATATCTTATGCTTACTCATGGTGATCAAGACCACGTCAGCTGTATGGACGAAGTTTTTGATTTGTTTCAGGTTGACAACATATATATGCCAAACATTTTGGCGGCACCAAGCAACGCGAAGTTGCAAGCTCAAATTGCCGATTTACCAGAAGAAAAACTCGCGCTGTTCAAAGACCCAAACACATTGACGACAAAAGTTTACGCAGAGTTTTTTATAAAAGCATTAAGCGAGCCTAATTGTAATATATATCTAAACGTTGACGAGAACAATACGTCAAATTCTATTGTCATTCACGACGAACAAAATACTTACAATCTCACATTCTACTGTATGACAGAACAAGGCTGGAATGAAAATACTTTGAAAAATGAATGGGAAAAGAACGAAATCTCTCCTGTGGGCATTTTGGAGTATAAAAACAAGCGTATTGTCTTCACTGGCGATAGCAACAAGAACAACGAACCGGAAATCGCAGAACGTATCGGTCATATAGACTGCGATGTTCTTAAAGTAGCGCACCACGGGGCAGCAGAATCTTCCCTTCAAGTTTTCTTGGACGCAATCACTTGCGAATATGCAGTATTCTGCTGTGGCACCGGCAACACGTATGGGCATCCAAGGCAAGCTGCAATCGATAGAATGTCAGATTATACCGCACTTTTCAGGACTGATTTAAATGGCAACATTATTTTGACAATATCGCCTGAGGGAGAACTCATTTTTAAAGTTGAGCGAGATGCCACACAAGAACAAGAACGTACGGGACCAAAATAATTTTTGACAATCATAATAAAAGGCGTTCCCAACGGAACGCCTTTTTGATTGATAATTTTGTTTTTACTTTACTAATTCGATAAGCGCAAGCGCACGCTTCAGTGCCAGTTTTGAATTGACCTTGAATTGGAACGGAACTTCCTCGTACACTTTCTTGTGCCCTGTCGCAACGTGCGGTGTTTTGCCGTCGCAGAACTCAGGCGCATACGGGTCAAGCGGCAGGTTGACGCGGAGCGACGTGCCGATGATCGTCACTTTTGCAACGATGTCGCCGTCACGACGATATGTATCGCATTGTTTTGAAATGCGGCTCTTGATCTTTGGCGTGCCCTTTGGGGTGTCCGTAAGAGCGTCTTTGAGGATCGCATATCTTTCCTTGATGATATCGTTGGAAAGCGCGTATTTCTCTGCAAAAGTGAGGCTCTTTCTTGCCGCTTTCTTTGCCATAACTTTGTCATAGTTGAATCTCTTGCCGAGGGAGCTGTTGAGAGTGAGAACGTCTTCTTGCTCTTCGACGAATCTCTTGGACCTCTTTGGCGCATTCATTCTCTCATATGCAGTTGCGCAAGGAAAATCTGCTTCTTTGTCGCAGAAAGCACAATAATCATATGAGCCACACATATCACGATGATTGTTGACACTGTCAATCCATTTTTGCTGGTCGAGTTTGACTTGCAAAGCTAGTTTTTCCATTGTATATCTCCATAAAAAATATGATTACTAATAATTACCAAGAGATATTATACGAGTTATTTTTCATTTTGTCTAACATTTCGTGCAACATTTTTTATTTTTTCGACGCTCTAAAAACACGGTTTTTGGCAAAAACCTTAACTTTTTAGCGTTTTCAGCATTCTAACCGCATCATTTTTACAATATTTTGCTGTTTTCGATATTCTAACTCTATGAATTTTCATACAAATGTAGCATTTTTGACAAAATTCGTTCTTTGCTGTTGTGACAAATTGTACGTTGTGTTATAATGCGAATATGGACAAATTGTCAAGTTTTGAATTTGAAAATTGGAGCGAAAAAGAGTTTGCTTGTCTTCGCGAGACGCTTGCCTCTCTTGCGCATCCCGAAAACGTCGAGTGGGAAAACCGAATCGTAAACACTGGCTACCCTCTCCTTTCCATATATACAAAACCGCTCAGGGAAATAGCAAAGAGCATCGCAAAAGGCAACGCGCATTCCTTTCTTGCGGGCAACCCCTGCTACTATCATGAAGAACTCGTCCTGCAATGCCTTGTTATCGGCGCGCTCAAAGACGCTGACGAACAGATGAGACTTCTCCCATCCTTCCTTGAAAGGTGCGACTCTTGGGCGCATACTGACTCTCTCAAATTCCGTATAACAAACGAAAACTCGGACGTTTGGTTTGAATATGCAAAATCCCTCACTCGGGCACACGGCGTGTTCGAGCGCCGCTGCGGTCTGCTCATCTTTTTCAAATTTTTGCAAACGGACAAACTGCAAGATATATTTGCCGTCCTTGCTTCTATGCGCGAAGAAAAAGAATACTACGTGAATATGGCGATATCTTGGCTCGTGTGCGAGGCGTTCGTAAAGCGAAGGGACGAGACTCTCGCATTCTTAGCCTCCGACAGCCTCTCCCTTTGGACGCAAAACAAGGCGATCTCTAAGTGTCGAGACAGTTTTCGCGTCTCCCCCTCCGACAAAGAACTGCTCCTCACCCTAAAAAAATAGTCGCAGACGTGCCGTTTTGCGCCCCGCACAACAAAAATCCCCGCCAACCTGACCAAAATCCCTTTACTATTCTCAAAAATATGTTAGAATATACAAGCACAAAGCAACTCATCATCTTTGTTCGTGTAGCTCAGTAGGATAGAGCGTTCGCCTCCTAAGCGAAAGGTCGGGGGTTCGATTCCCTTCACGAACGCCAAAACAGCCCATAGCCCTACGGGCTGTTTTTTTGTATGAACATATGGCTTTGCTTGCAAAGGAATTATGGGCATACAAAAAAACATATCGTCAAAGACGATGGGCTGTTGCAAGCAAGTTGCCCACCGGCAGGGACAAGGGAAGCACTTCCCCCAAGTGCATTACCTTCACACACAAGCGTTTGTATTGGGCAAGCATCAAGTGCTTGCATGAAGATGATTGCACAAGACAAAAATAACACGCTGAGCGTGGATTGCTTGTGGCAAATTGCCCACCGGCAGGGACAAGGGAAGCACTCGCAAGAGTGCATTCCCCTCACGCACAAGCGTTTGTATTGGGCAAGCATCGAGTGCTTGCATGAAGATGATTGCACAAGACAAAAAAAACACGCAGAGCGTGGATTGCTTATGGCATGTTGCCCGTCGGCGAGACACAGGGAAGCACTCGCAAGAGTGCATTACCTCTCAAAAAGCGTACAAATTGGGGTACGCTTTTACTCAGTAAAAGCGCAACCTGATTGGAACGCTTTTTTCGTACTACCGCGCGCAACATTGTTTGCTAAACCACACGAGAAAATCTGTGTCTTGCCTGTGTTTCGCAACAATCTTGTGCTTGGTGGCATGCTTCGCATGCATATAATTAATGTTATGTTAAAACTATAATGCCATAGGCGCACCAATTGGGGTACGCTTTTACTCAGTAAAAGCGCAACCTGATTGGAACGCTTTTTTCGTACTACCGCGCGCAACATTGTTTGCTAAACCGCACGAGAAAATCTGTGTCTTGCCTGTGTTTCGCAACAATCTTGCGCTTGGTGGCATGCTCCGCATGCTTACTATTAAAACGGCGTTAAAAACAAATAGGTGTAAAAAAATACGACGGCATCAGGACTGTGCCGTACAAATGATTTTTGTATTGAAAAATACAAACTGTATGGTATAATATATTGAAGAAAGATTACGTTGCCTTTCAGGAGGGGCGGATATGTACCGTATTTTGGAATACTTTCCGGAACTTAAAGCGTTTGAATCGGATATTAATCTCAGAATGGACAGGTATTTCGGCAAGAAAAAACAACTTGTCGGAGAGCGCGGATCGCTAAAAGATTTTGCGAACGCTCACAAGCACTTCGGATTTCACCGCATGAACGGCGGATGGGTGTATAGAGAGTGGGCTCCTGCCGCGGACGCGCTGTACCTCACGGGGGACTTCAACGACTGGCATTGGACGGACCACCCTATGACGAGAGTGGAAAACGGCTGTTGGGAACTGTTCCTCCCCGGCGACACTTTGAAGCGTTGCAGCAGAGTGCTGACTATCGTCAAAAACGGCGACCGCCTCACTCAGCACATACCTTTGTATGCGAGGCGCGTTACGCAGGACTGGGTGACGCAAAGTTGGTGCTGCGAAGTGCTTGACGACGAGGAATACGCCTGGACGGATCAAGGATTTGAAAACAACGAACCGCCCCTCATCTACGAAGTGCATATCGGTATGTCCAGCGAGGAGCACAAGATCTCGACCTACCGCGAATTTGCGGACAATATTCTTCCGCACGTGCAGGACGCGGGCTACAACACCATTCAGCTTATGGCGGTCATGGAGCATCCGTTCTACGGTTCGTTCGGCTACCAAGTGAGCAACTTTTTTGCGCCGTCAAGCCGTTTCGGCTACCCTGACGAACTCAAATACCTCGTAAACAAGGCTCACTCTATGGGCATACGCGTGCTCCTCGACGTCGTACACTCTCACGCGGTCGGCAATACGCTCGAGGGCATAAACCTGTTTGACGGAACGGATTATCAATTCTTCCACCAGGGCGCGCAGGGCGACCACCCTGCTTGGGGCACGAAACTCTTTGACTATGACAAACCGGAAGTTTTGCACTTCCTGCTTAGCAACCTTAAATACTGGATCGAAGAATACCACTTTGACGGTTTCCGCTTTGACGGCGTAACGTCTATGCTGTATCACGACCACGGTCTCGGCTCGAACTTCACCAACCTCGGCATGTACTTCACGATGAACACGGACGTGGAGGCGGTGACGTATCTTCAACTCGCAAACGAACTCGTGCGCGAAGTCAACCCGCACTGTATGACGATAGCCGAAGATATGAGCGGTATGCCGGGTATGTGCGAAAAAGTCGAGTACGGCGGAATAGGCTTTGACTACCGCCTCGGCATGGGGCTCCCCGACCTTTGGATCAAACTCATCAAAGAGTGGAAGGACGAGGACTGGAATCTCGGCATGATTTGGGGAGAACTGACAAACCGCAACGCGCGCACGATAGCCTATGTCGAGAGCCACGACCAAGCGCTTGTCGGCGACAAGACGATAATGTTCAGGCTTGCGGATGCAAATATGTACACGCAAATGGAAAAGTGGTGCCATACGCCCGAAATCGACAGAGCGGTCGCCCTGCACAAACTCATTCGTCTCCTCACGATGGGCGCGGGCGGAAACGGCTACCTCACCTTTATGGGCAACGAGTTCGGACACCCCGAATGGATAGACTTCCCTCGCCCCGGCAACGGCAACAGTTTTAAGTATTGCAGGAGACAATGGTCGCTGCTCGCAAACGGAAATCTCAAATTCCAACAACTCAACGATTTCGACCACGATATGATTCACACGGCGAAATACTTCCACATATTCGATCAGTCCTACCCCGACCTCAAATGGGTGCATGAGGACGACAAAGTCATCGCATTTGAGAGAGGCGGACTCGTGTTTGTGTTCAACTTCTCGCCGAATCGCGACTACCGCGACTACGCTATCCCCGTCAGCCACGGCGAGGATCACGAGATACTCTTCACGAGCGATGATTCAAGATACGGCGGTTTCGACCGCATAGGACACGCTCCCGTCAGCGCGTTCGTGCCGGGTATGAACGGGAACTTTGTAAAACTGTATCTCCCCGCTCGCACCTGTATGGTGTTAAAACCGAAGAGCCTGAAAGCCCCTACAAACGAACAATAAAAATATAAAAAAACAAAACCCGCTATACTTTGCAAAATGCGAAAAGTAGCGGGTTTTTTGTTGCTATACGTTTTGGTTTTCAAAGGGAAAAATTTATGCCTCTTGTTTCATCTTGTTGAACGCTTCGAGATATTCGTTCCAAGCAGAATACTCTGCATTTGTTCGTTTGTCCGCAAACAGTCCTGTCGAAGCGAGGTAGTTGCCGATATAGGCGCTGACTTTTTCCGCACCGCTGTCGTTGAGGTGGTCACCGCCGTCGCGCGTGTCCGTCGTCCAGTCGATAGGCACTTCCTCCGTCATCACGTTGAAGTCTAAAAACTCGACGCCGAGGTCGGAAGCGAGTTTCACTATGCCGTTATGCTTTCGCATATTCCAGTTGGTTGTGCTCGGAGTGCTGACGAGGACGAACTTTGCGCCGTGCGCTTCACAAAACTCTTTCATTCGTTTAACGTAGCCGCGGTTGATGAGGTTTACGTACTCGTTCTTGTCCGTCGCCTGCATATAGCGAGAGGCGTCCGCCGCCTTTACGTCGCTTGAAAAGGTGTAGCCTTTGAAGTCGCAAACGTGCGTATAGTTCCTTTCCGCGCCGACCTCGGACGCGTCCATAGTCTTCCACCTGTTGTGGTATGTAAGCACGGAGAACGTCGGAATAAGTTCGCTTGTCACCCAGCCCCAAAGGATGGGCGACTTGTAGATCCTATCCGTCTCCAAAAACACTACCTTTGGCGAATGCTTTTCAAACGTATCGTGCAGGAACCTTTCGGAATATTTGAGCGTTTGCATGCTTGTGCCGCAGTTGTAGGACGTAAAGCCGTGCCGTTCCCAAATGTACATAGGGCTGAAGGCGCAATGCACCTCGCTGTCGCCAAGAAATAGCGCGTCGAGCGAATCCGTCGGCTCGGCAAGCACCGCCTTTGCGCGCCAGTCGAGCATACCGCTTGCGGGATCGTTGTCGCGCGGAGTAAAAACAAAAGACATGAGAAGAAGCGAGCCGACAAATACGATTGTAAAGCAGGCGGCAACGATAAGTTTTTTGAACCAATCTTTCTTTAACAAGTCTTTCATAGGTTTGAGTATTGTTTCAGCGGATCAAACGACGCCCTCGCTCTCTTTTCGCTCGTTGTACTTTTGCAGGGATTCGTTCCACTGCGCGTACGCGCTATCCGCCCTGTGGTCGGTGAATATGCCGAGACTTGCGAGGTATTTGCCAATGTATGAACTGACCTTTTCCGCGCCCTTCACGTTCATGTGGTCGCCTGCGTCGCGGGTGTCCGTCGACCAGTCGATGCCGACCTCGTCAAGTATCAAATTCATGTCGATATACTCGATACCGACCTCGTTTGCAAACTTTTCGATGCCGTTGTGGTTTTTCATATTCCAGTTGGTTGTGCTCGGCACGCTGACAAGCACGAGTTTTGCACCGTGCGCCTCGCAAAATTCTTTCATCTTTATCAGACAACTGCGGTTTCTATAAAACATAGATCTCACGCTCGTGGTCGGCGCCATGTGTCCTACGGGGTCGACAGGTCTTACGCCTGCGTCAAACTCAAAGCCTTTGAGATAACTCAAAAACTCGTATTTCTCAGGCTGTCCGATCTCTGACGCGTCCATTCCTTTCCAGCGGTTGTGATATGTGAGGACGCTAAAAGTCGACACCATATAACTGCTCACTATTCGCCATATAAATAGCGACTTTTTGAATATGGAGTCCGTCTCCAAAAAGACGACCTTCGGAGACTGCGTCTCGAACACGCCGTGCAAAAAGTCCTCCGAATAGTTGAGAGGATGACCGCGACCTGCGCAGTTGTAGGTGGCAAAACCCTGCTCGTTCCAAATCGTCATTGGCGTGAAAGCATAAGCCCCCTCGCTGTTGCCGATAAACATTGCGTCAATCGTATTCTTCGGTTCTGCATAGACCGCATGCGCTTCCCAGTCGATTATGCCCGCGTCGGGATAGTTGTTGGTCGGCTTGAACACGAACGACATAAGCAGGAGCGAGCCGATAAACACAAACGTAAACACCGTCGCAACGACGATTTTTTTGAGTTTGTCGTTTTTCAGCAAATCTTTGTTCAGCCAACTGATTTTCGTCCTATTTTTCTTGGGATTGTCGTTCATAGTCGCCCCCTTAGAACTGCGCGTACATCGGATGCACTTCCGCATAGCCGACGCCGTATGCGCCGAAGATGACGAGGAACATCGCAAGCACGAAGATCACGCTCCACTGAAGCACGAGCGCGCCCTTTGCGGGACGGGTTTGAAGTTCTCTCACCGAAATCTTCTTTTCGTTCAAAATGCTGACGACAAAGACGCCGAGGAGCGTTATGCCGATGATGATAAAGTCGAGATAGTCGATTCCGCCCTTGACGAGCAAATCCGAGTTTAAGGACGAGAAAGTTAGATCCGTAAAGATTTTGCCGAACATACGGAAGCCGTTTGTCAAGCCTTCCGCCCTGAAAAACAGTTCGCCGACAACGACGAGAATGCTCGTTCTCACCACCTGCATTGCGTGGTAGAAGAAGTTTTCGGGGTTGATTTTCAGTTTTTTGTTGACGACTCTTACGATAGGCGCTATCAAATTGCCGAGGAGTATGAGCACGAAGTGGTACATTCCGAAGAAGATGTAGTTCCAGTCCGCGCCGTGCCAAAGTCCGTTGCAAATCCAAACGGAGAAGAGCGCGATACTGCCCGCGATGAGAGGTCCGTAGTGGTTGCCTATCTTCTTCCTTGCGGAAGCGGTGAGTTTTTTCATGCTTCCCGACGTCGTGACAGGATAGAAGATGTAGTCTCTGAACCAAGTTCCGAGCGTGATGTGCCAACGCTTCCAAAACTCCGAAATGCTCTTTGAGAAGAACGGTCTCTCGAAGTTTTCCGGGAACTGTACGCCGATGATTTGCGCGAGTCCGAGGACTATGTCCATAACGCCCGAGAAGTCCATGTAGAGTTGGATCGTATAGAAGATCGCGCCAAGTGCGATAGTTCCGCCGTCAAGCCCCGCATATCCCGAAAAGATGACGCCGACAAGCCCGTTCAAGCGGTCCGCTATCACTATCTTTTTTATCATACCGAAGAGTATGCGTTGAAGCCCGAACGTAAGGTTTTCGGACGTGACGGGCTTTGCGTTCCACAGTTGCTCCGCCGTTTGGTTGTAACGGCAAATCGGACCTTCCACTATTTGCGGGAAGAATCCGAGGAAGAGCGCGAGGCGCAGTATGTTGTCGTCCGCCTTCGTTATACCGCGGTATACGTCGAGTATGTAGGAGAGCGCTTGCAGGCTGAAAAACGATATGCCGAGAGGCACCAAAAATTTAGGAATGGCAATAACCGTTGACGAACCCGTCGCCGCAATAATCCTGTTTATGTTGGTGATAAAGAATCCCGTGTATTTGAGCACGACGAGCGCGCCGATGTGAATGAGTACGGCAAGCACGAGGACTCCGCGCTGATAGCGCACGTACTTTTTCTTTACCGCCTTCTTCTCCTCTTTCTCCGCCTGTTTGAGCGTCTCGTTCATCTGCCCTTTGAGCCTCTCTATCCAAATCGCAAAATAGTGCATAAGGAAGGTGGACACAAGAAGGTATATGAGCATTCCGCCGTTGACGAGGAAATAGAAAACGTAACTTGCTATGAGCAAGTAATACTTTTTTGCCTTCTTCGGCGTTATCGCATACAAAAACACGAAGATAGGCAGCAGATATATGACGGATTGGAAGGATGTGAACGAACTTAGATTCGGCAACACTCCATGAAAGATCCAGGTGAGTTTGCCCATCAATTAGTCCTCTTGCAAGCGTTCTATCATCGCCATCATGGCTTTTGCCGAATTGAAGTTGGCAGGGATAATCTCCGCCGCGGGAATCGTGATGTCAAAAGCGTCTTCGAGTTCCGCTATAAGCGAGATGATCGACAAGGAATCCAAATAGTGACCGTCAATAAGATTTTCGCACGTTGCGTAATCGATATCAGGGTTGATGTCTTCCAAAATTTCAAGCAATTGATCCATACTTTACCTCTCTATTTGTTGTATTGCGGTGTATTCAAAGCCGCCGTTTCAAAGGCTTCGCGCACAAGGAGCGTCTCTCCGTTCTCGCGCAGCATATAAACGGCAGGCAGGTCGCGACTTAGGAACAGCGATATGCCCTCCATAAGGCAATACGCGCCCGCGTTTTCAAAGCATAGCACGTCGCCTATCTCTATGTTTTTGGGAAGCGTAACTTGTTTTGCGAGTATGTCGTTCATAGAACATAGCGCGCCGCAAATCGTCCATACGTCCCCCGCTTCTTCGCCCTCTTTGCCGACGACGGACATGAGCGGGTGTTTCATCGCCATTTGTTGACCGAAATAGACGATATGGTGCATTCCGCCGTCCACGAGCATATAGTTTATGCCTTTGTTGCACTTCATATCCACGACGTGCGTGTAGTATTTTCCGCAGGACGCCACGACGGATCTGCCGAGTTCGAGCGTAATCTTTGCCTTGAACGTCATAGCGTTCACCGCGTCCGAAAATTCGGCAAGATACGCCTCTTCGTCAAACTCCTCGTTTTCAAAGTATGCGACGGGGAATCCTCCGCCGTACTCAAAATATTCCGCCTCGAATCCCAAATCGTCTCTTAGATGCAGGAGGAAAGCGTCGAGGTGTTCGAGTTCGCGCCTGAGTTTTTTGACCGACGACTTTTGCGTACCCGAGAAGAATTGAATGCCTATGCACTTCACTCTCTCGTGATTTGCAATGTCTTTTAGTATATCTTCGACGTCTTGTTCGTTCACGCCGAATTGACTGCTGTTAGTGAGCCTGACAAGAACTCTCACGTCTCTTTCGTATTTGTTTGAAAGTTCGACGAGCAGGCGGTATTGTGAGAGTGATTCTATCGTGTAAACGCCCCAAAAACTCTCATCTTTCACGAGGCTTTCGATAAACGACGGAGTCTTGTACACGCCGGATATGACCATCTTTTTTGTCGCGATATTAAGCGTTTTGCAAATGTCCACCTCGCCGGGGGAGCAAAGTTCAAACTTCTCGATAACGTCGTCTATCTCTTTCACGACAAACGGATTCGCCTTTGCCGCATAACAAATTGTCACGCACTTCGGAAGGCGGGATTTGAGATAGTTTATTCTCGCTTTCAGCACGCCCGTGTCAAGCACGTAAAAGGCGTTTTTGTTCGTCGCAAGGATGTTTTCTATATTCATTGTTTCTTTCCCTCTGCGAGCATAATCGCCGCTTGTCTGTCTATCTTGCCGTTCTTCGTCATAGGCATTTCGTCCATCTTGCGGATAAAGCCCGGGATCATAAACACGGGCAGGCTCTGCTTCATAACCGAATATAGTTCCGTCTTGTCGATAGAACCGACGTAGTAGCCTTTGAGCCTCTCCTTTTCCTTTTCGAACACGCAGAAGCAGCGGTCTACGCCGTCTATGAGCGACATAGCCTTTTCCACCTCTTCAAGTTCTATACGGTGTCCCATATACTTGATTTGATGATCCTTTCTTCCGCAAAAGACGAGGTCTCCGTTTTCGTCGTATTTGCCTATATCGCCCGTCACGTACACGCGCTCGGGGTAGGCGTCATTCAAAGGATTTTGGATGAAACTCTCGGCGTTTTTGTCCTGCAAACGGTAGTAGCCGAGCGCAAGCGCAGTGCCTCTCACGAGGATTTTGCCCTGCACGCCCGCCTCCGTCACGCGCTTTCCTTCGTCGTCAACGAGGAAAACGTCCTCGTTCGGGAAACTCTTGCCTATCGGGATACCGCCCGAATAGTCCCTGCCCTTTTCCAAGATATGATAGGTACAGTTGCAGGTGATTTCGGTCGGACCGTAAAGGTTGACGTAGGTCACGTCTGGGAGATACTTTTGCCACTCGCATATACACTTGTACGGCATGACTTCTCCGCTGAAAAGCACGCGCTTCAAGGTTGTCGGAGTCCTGTATTCAAGCCCGTGGAAAGTCTTGATGAGGCAAAGCGCCGAGACCGCCCAGGTCATCGTAGTGACACCGCCGTCCGCAAGGTAGTCCATGAGGCGTGCGGGAGCGGAAAAATACGGGCGCGGAACGACGAGGAGCGTCGCCCCCGTGCGCAAAGCGGAATATATGTCCTTCACTGACACGTCAAAGTCAAACGGCGCTTGATTGGCGATAATATCCGTCTCGTCTATGCCGAATATCTCGGTGAAATGCTCTATAAAGTCGATGACGCTCCTGTGTCCGACGACGATACCCTTCGGCACGCCCGTGGAGCCCGACGTGAAATTGATATAGAGCGGATTTTTGTCTATCATTCTTCCGCGAACGGCTTGAAGCAGTTCGGCGTTAGGCGCGGTTGACAAAAGGTCGTCAATGACAAAGACCGTGCTGTCCGCAAAAAGTTCCTCAGCTTTTTGCTTCAACTCCGCCGACGTCACTATGACTCTTGCTCTCAAAACATCTTGTATTTGAGCAAGTCGCGCGTCGGGAAGTTCCGTATTGAGCATACAATAAAACCCGCCGGCGGCGACAATGCCGAAGAAAGCGCACAAAGCCTTTATGCCCTTCTCCATATACACTCCGACAGGTTGATTCAAAAGATTCAGTGCGGCAAGACGAGTGCCGACAGCCTCCGTAGCCTTCAACAAATCTTTATACGTTATCGTTTGTTCTTCCTCGCGAATAGCGACCTTTTCGGGAAAGCGATTCGCGCTGTTTTCAAGATAATAAAGAACGTTTTCTATCATTGAACGTCTCCCTCTTGTTGGTTTCTCTATAAAAAATCTCGGCAACACAAGGATATTTCCCCCAAAATGTCCCGAGCAACAAGTACGTCTCTCGGACAGGTGGCCTTAGCCCTCAATACTCAATATTGTAAGCCTCGGTTTCCGCCCTCCGCCGACTTATTATTTTACATACATAAGATTATATACATTTTTCGACGTAGTTGTCAATCTTTCACACAAATTAGTTGTTTCAAATATAAAACTATATTTTGCGCGCAAAATATGTCGAAACAAAAATAAATATGTCATACAAAAAAACGAGCCAAGTTGTTCACTTGGCTTCAAACGCTTCGTTTCGGGATTCTAACCGACTATTTTCCTGCCCTCGTCCGCAATACGCTAAGGCTTGCGTTCTCTCCGAAGAGATAGCCTTCCTTGTAGGTCATGATGTCAAACGGCTCGAATCCGAGCGCAAGCGAGACGCAACGCTTGAGCACGTTCACGCTGCGCTTATAAAACGGCGTACTGCCGTCTTCGAGCGCGGACTGGGCAAGGACTTCGGCGTATGTGTCGAGTTTTACATTTTGAATGAGGTTTTCTCTGCCGTTCAGCGCGGAGACGTCTACAAACGATAGGTTCTTTCCTCCGCCGTACATGACGTACGGAGTCGCAAAATAATCTTTGCCGTCCTCGGTATAGTACAGCCCTCTCTCCTCTGCGATATTCGCGATTATCGTCTTGACAGGGAAAAAGTCGTCTATCGTCAGCGGTTCCGACTCAACCCCCGCCATGCCGAGCAGGAGCATGTTGATGGTTTCGTTGAAGTTCGTCATATCTATGAGGCAACCGAGGTTGACTTGATCTATCGTCTTATAGTCAAAGAAGTTCGTATCGCCGACGAGATTCACGCGCGTGGCGTAGTTTGTGCCCGCGATATTGTGCGGCGTAACTCCGCCTTGACTGTCAAGGAATGCGAGTATCGCCTGCACGGGTGAGCCGTTGTACATATAGGGACCGTTAAAGAGAGTGTCTATGCCTATCGAGAAGATGCCCGACTGGTAGAACATACAGTCTTCAAAGGTTATTTCGTTTTTGACGATAGGCGCGTCTCCGTCCTTGACGAGGTTTACGTCTCCCAAAATATCGCTCAAAATCCTTGCGAGTTCAAGCCTGTCTTCCATAGGCATTTCCGCGTCTTCCTTGCTGACAGGCACGAAAATGGATTTTATGATGCAGGAGGACATTCTCATGAGATTCCATTTGTCCTTGTCCGTTCCGTCAAAAAACTCTTCCGCGCCGTAGTCGTAGTCTACGCCTCTAAAGGTGAAGCGTACTCGCTTTGTCATGTCTATCTTTTCGTATTCGTTCGCGCCGACTTTTGCGATAAACTCTCTTCCCTTTTCAAGCAAGGTGTTTTTGACAAGCGTATTCTTGTTTGAAAAACTCCTCAGCACGTTCTTTCCGCTGGAAAGATGCGAGTTGACGATAGTGACGTCGTCGCCCATGATCTCTACCACCGTACCCGTATAGTCGTTGTTTTCAAGAGTGGACGAATAGTCGCAGTTTTTGAAGTTCACGTCGCGAAGAGTAATCCCGTCTCCGTCTATCAAAAATCCCACGTTGTCCTGACCGAACGCCTTGACGACGGGCAGGTCGTTAGTGCCGATGATGACGTATGGAAGCGGTCCGCGGAAGAGATCGTCGTCGCCGAGGGTTACGAGATATTCCTCCGTCGCAAGTCTCTTTGTCGGGTAAGTCAAATTGTGAAGGTTGACAAGATAGCCGTTGCCGTAAAAATCCTTTTGAATACGCAAGCCGACGACTATGTCTTTTGACACTTCGTCATCGTTCTTTGCGTTGTACTGGTCTATATATTCCGTGTTGTAAGTGGACTCAAACGTGTATACTTCGTTTGCAAAATCAAAGCGTTCCTTCTCCTTGTCATACGTCCCGAACAACTCGGTATTCTCGTTCTTCTTTGTGAAGTCTCCGTTCTCGTAATCGACGAAAGTGCCACTTAAAGACTCAAAACTCGACTGTAAACATACGATTCTGCCATTTTGAGACCTGTTCGTGCATTCAAGCAAGTCGCTATACGTATACACGTTCACACCGTCTTTTACGACGGAGAACTTGTATTCTTCGCTCTCCACGTACGCCTCGTCGTCGGACTTATATCTCACGTACGCTTCTCCCTCGCCGAGGATTTTGACCTCGCCCGTTTGCGCGTCGTAACTGACGTTTTTTGAAGTCTCCACCTGCATGCGGTCAAGCACGCTCGCAGGCAGCGCCTGCACGTCGAGGAAGAAGCTCGCAGGGACTGTCGTCGCGCCGTCAAGGTCGTATTCGCCGTAGTAATGTACTCCCTCTATCGAAGTTTGGCTCGGCTGTCTTCTTGCGTTTACCGTCACGAATACGCCGTCGTAAATCTTGACCGTAAAGGACTTGGACACGTTTCCGCTTGAATTGGTGCAAGTGACGACAACGCTCCCTTTGCTGTCAAGCACGAGGTAGGATTTGCCCTCTCTCTGCTCTATTCTTGCGTGTGTAGGCTCTCCCTCTTCGACGTTTTTGACCGTCCAGGTGAGAGTCGCGTCCGCGTCGAATTGCTTGTTTGCGAGGATAGGTTTTGCAACAAGTTCCACCTCGCCTTCGACAAGCGAGTGCGCCTCCGTACTCTTGTATTCCCACTCGATATTCGAGATGTCGCCCTTAACTTTCGTCACCAAAAAATTGGATACCGCAAAGAATGAGATAGCCAACACGAACGGTAAAAACAAAAGTATGAACAAGGTTTTCTTCGACATAGTCAGTTCCTCGTTTCAAGCAAAATAAATCGCCTGTCGACGCTCTTAGCAAAGAGCGCGACCGACAAGGCGAGCATAGCGGCGACGAGTACGAGCGGTATTGAAAACGCTATATAAAAATTCAGCCCGGCATACGACAGCGCGCCGATTAGCGCGACGACGACAAGCGGAATCGCAACGGAGGCAAGTTCGAGCACCGCCGCAAGGCTCGAGCCTTCTTTCGCCTTGTTTCTCAGTTCTGCCGAGACGCAGGCGATTTCTATAAGCATTTCAAGCAACAGTGCAAGCACAAAGGCGAGCGCACCGTTTGCCGCGGTCATTTCTTTGAACGCCACAAGCACGACGACGCTCACGACAAGCGACAACGCTGACGCGCAAAACGGCACGAGCATCTTGACGAAAATTTGCTTTTTGAAAGGCACGGGAATGAGTTTGCAAATCTTTATTCCGCTATACCCTTCCTTGTGAAGCACAAGGCTTGCGGAAGTGTTTATGACGACGGAAAACAGCGTGACGACGACCATTCCCGTTATCGGCGTGAGAAAGGTGAATATAAAATCGTATTCGTGGAAAAAATGAGTTTGAACTCCTTTTGAACGAGCGCAGCCGTCACGCCGCGCACGGGCTTGAACTTCGCACTCTTTCCGCCCTTTGACTCTCTCTCCGTTCTTATAAAGCGGAGATAGCACACGGCACCGACCGACGTTCCTGCGACAAGCACCGCGGCTGATATTGCGAACACCGTAAGAACGTGCAGCGGCTGACCTTGAAGCGTCGCGACGACAAATCTCGCAGGCACCAAAAACTTGCCTATCGTCCGCATTGTTTCAAGCGCTTCCGTCGTGAACATCGTGGAGACGTTTCCGTCCTTTACAAGCACGATGAAGACGTTGAGCACATAGGAATAGAGGTAGCAAAATCCCGCGATGATGGCAAGGGAGCCGACGATTTGCAGTATGCCGAATCTTTTTGCGAGTTCATACGCCTTTTGAAGCGGAAACGCGAGCAAACAGGCAAAGCCCGTCTCGAACATACTTGCCAAAAACGGGTACAAAAGCGCAAAGACGACGAGCCACGTCGGTCTCCCCGTCCGCACGATAAAACTGATGAGTATAGGAAAAGCCACGCAAAAATTCAAAAGCACGTTCTTGGCGTAGACGAACACGACTTTAGATATTATGTTGAAAAGCGGTTTGATAGGCTTTGTGAGCATGATAAGGGCGTCCTCTTGCGAGAATACGCTCTTCCTCGCTTGCAGGGCGAACACGACGATGGCTATCGCCGTAATTATCGCCAAAAAGATGGTGAGGATCGCCTCGGACACCCCGTCGTAGGCGTCGAGTTTTGTGATGAGCATATTGAAAAGGAACACCTCGACCGCAATAAACCCCGCATAGAGCGCAAGCCCGAGCAAGGTGTTGACAAGGTTATCCTTTTTGAACTTCGAGCCTATTGAAGTTATATTTATCTCTTTGAGGATCAGGCTCTTTATCATGTCAACCACCGTAAATCTCCGTGAGTACGTCGTCGAGTTTCGTGCGCATAGCCTCTTCCTCGTCGAGGTCGATACTCTTGAAGATGACACCGTCCTTGATTATGTCGACGCGGTTGCACACTTTGCCGATAAAGTCGAGGTTGTGCGAGGTGATGAGAATAGTCTTCCCCTCGCTCGCAAACTCTTGCATACGCTTAATAAGGTTGTGAAAGACCATGACGTCAAGCCCTACCGTCGGCTCGTCGAGTATCCAAAGGCTCGGGCTATGCAAAAGCGAGGCAATGAGACTGAGTTTTTGCTTCATACCGTGCGAATAGCCCTTTATCTTGGCGGAAAGATCCCGCTCGGTCAAATCGAACGTCTTGCAAAGTTCGTCGACTTCACGGCGGAAAGCGGTCTTTTCCACCTTGTAGACGGAGCCGATAAAGGACAAATATTCAAAGCCCGTCATCGTCTCATAAAGGCACGGCTCGGAGGAGATATACCCAAAGGTCATCTTGGTTTCGATAGGGTTCTCCTCGATTCTCTTGCCGTTTATGAGGATTTCGCCCGAGTTGTAGTTTTTCGATCCCGTCACGCAGTCGATAGTCGTTGATTTGCCTATGCCGTTTTTGCCGATAAGCCCGACGATTTGCCCTTCGTACGCGACGAGATTTATGCCTTTAAGCACCTCTTTGTCGCCATACGATTTGACAAGGTTTTTGATTTCTAAAACGGCTCTTGACTCTCCCATTTCCTCTCCACGCGCAGTCGAATAATCTGCCCCGAATTATTAGATGTCGAAAACAACGCGTTTATTCGCCGTTTCCGAACGTTATGATTATCACTATATAATATATTTATTATACTATACCATATTTTGTGCGGCTTTTACAACCGAAAGCTTTGACTATCTCCAAATTAAGTTTTATTAAGCAAAAAAATACTCATCTTGCGATGAGTATTTTTTGGTTTTGTTTTAAGATCAGTTGTTCGTTTGTGGTTTGCCCGTGAGTTTGCGTTTGATGATCTTGCCCATACGCTTGAGAGCATACGGTCCGACAATCTTCATCATATCCTCCGCAAGGTGCATATCGCTTGCCGCAGGAATGTCGCGGGAGAGGTGGATCGCGTCAAATTCGCATCTCGTCGTGCAGAGACCGCAGCCGATGCACTTGTTGAGGTCGACCGTCGTTGCACCGCAGCCGAGGCATCTCTTTGCTTCCTTCTTCACTTGCTCTTCCGTGAGCGGTTCGCGGAGGTCTTCAAACGTCTTGACAGGATCGCCCGCTCTCATGCCCGGAGCTTGACGGTCGGAGTTGTCATAGGACGGAAGAGTGATGTCTTCGCGGTCAAATTCGATGAACTGACGGAGATCTCTGCCGATCGTGAGGGATTGACCCGGATGCACGAAGCGGTTGATAGAGACCATACCCTCTTTACCTTCCGCGATAGCGTCGATTGCAAAGCGTGCGCCGTGATAGATGTCACCGCCGACAAACACGTCAGGTTCGCCCGTTTGGAAGGTGACAGGATCCGCTTTTGCCGTGCCGTTTCTGTTGAGTTCGACCTTAGAGCCTTTGAGCAGGTCGCCCCACTCCGCACTTTGACCGATTGCCATAAGGATGTTTTTGCACTCGACCGTGAGCGTGTCGTTCTCGTCATAGACAGGTGCAAAACGGTGTTCCGCATTGAAGACGGAGAGGCACTTTTTGAAGACGATAGCCTTGACGTTGCCTTTTTCGTCCTTGAGGACTTCCTTTGGACCCCAGCCGTTTTCAAGTTTGATGCCCTCTTCTTCGCACTCGGCGATTTCGTCCTTTGCGGCAGGCATTTCGTTTCTTTGCTCCAAGCAAAGCATCTTAACTTTGCCGTTCGTTGCACGGAGCGCCGTTCTTGCGACGTCGGCTGCGACGTTTCCGCCACCGACGACAACGACGTCACCGTCGAGTTTGATAGAATGGTCTTGGTTGATACGGCGCAAGAAACTTACACCGCTCTCAACGCCCTTAGCGTCTTCGCCCGGAACGCCCGCGAGTCTACCGCCTTGGAGACCGATCGCGATATAGAACGCCTTGTAGCCTTGTTTTCTGAGTTCGTCAAGAGTGATGTCCTTGCCGACTTCGACTCCGCACTTGATCTCCGCGCCCATCTTTCTTATGATGTCGATTTCTTTTTCTACGATGCGCTTGTCAAGTCTGAAACTCGGAATACCGATCGTGAGCATACCGCCCGGGACCTTTTCCTTTTCAAAGACCGTGACGGGATAGCCCTCGGTTCTAAGATAGTATGCGGCGGAAAGTCCTGCGGGGCCTGCGCCGATGACTGCGATCTTGAAGTCGTCCCATTGATCTCCGACGCCGTTGCAGCAAAGTTCGGGGATATATTCGTCACCGCATTCGAGTTCGCGATAGGCAAGGAATTTCTTGATTTCGTCGATAGCGACAGGCTTGTCTACGAGACCTCTCGTACATCTGTCTTCGCAACGACGGTTGCAAACCGCACCGCAAACTGCCGGGAACGGGTTGTCTTGACGGATGAGTTTGAGTGCGTCTTTGTATCTACCCTCGGCAGCCATCTTGACGTAGCCTTGAACTGCAAGGTGAGCAGGACACGCGGTCTTGCAAGGAGACGTACCTTCGTCATAGCAGTTGATCTTGTTGTGATCGCGGTAGTCCTTGTCCCATCTATCCTCGCCCCACGGGAGATCGTCAGGAAGATCGTGCATCGGGTATACGACCTTTGAGCCGTCCTTCTTGCAAAGCTTTTGACCGAGTTTTGCCGCGCCTGCCGGGCAAACTTCTACGCACTTTCCGCAAGCGACGCACTTCTCGTGGTCGACGTGCGCTCTGTATGCGGAGCGAGACATATTCGGAGTGTTGAAAAGTTGCGACGTACGGAGACCGTAGCAGCTTCCTGCGGAGCAGTTGCAAATGCCGACGATCTTGTCAGGTCCGTCAAGGTTTGTGATTTGATGCACGTAGCCTTTCTTTTCGGCACGGAGAATAATCTCGAGTGCTTGTTCTCTCGTGATATATCTTGCGTCTTTGCCGGATTCTACAAGGAACTCAGCCATATCGCCGAGAGCAATACACATGTGTCCTTCGATATCGCCGACGCCCTCGCCACGGATACGTTGTGCCTTACGGCAAGCGCACACCATGGAGCAGAATTTGTCGTATTTGTTGAGCCAATGAGAAAGGTGCTCTACGCTTACGGACGTGCTTTCGTGCTCGATCGCCTTCTCTACCGGAATAACGTGCATACCGATGCCCGCGCCTCCCGGAGGAATAAGCTTTGACGCGAGTTCGAGCGGTTCTTGCGGAGCAAGGTTGAACATCGTCGCGACTTCCGGATGGTCGTCGGGAAGAGTCTTGTGCTCGACCATATATTCGCCTGAGCCGACAACCCACTTCGGAATGAGGAATTGTCTCTCTCTGTCTTCGTTCTCTCTGTTCTGCTCGAGAAGACCGATCCAAAGGATATGATCGACCATCTTTTGAGCCTCTTCAACGCTCATGTTGTTGCGCGCTGCGATCTCGCCTATGCGAAGCGGAACACGACGCTTTTTGAAACTGAGCATAAGTTTGACTTCTTCCTTTGTGAGCATGCGGTCAAGAATCCAGAAATCCATGTGGTTTTCTTTCATACCGCCGGGAAGTTTACGCGGAATATTGTCCGTGATCATGAGAGCAAGTTTTTTGACTAACTTTCTTTTCTCAGGGTCTTCGCAATGATAGTCTTCGTGCGGGAAGTCTCTTTCATTGACATGAATGTTAGGGTTAACATCTCTTGGCATAATTTTCTCCTAATATTTGTTTTGTTTGTTTTCAGTAAAATAATATTATCTTATAGATAAAGATAACATCAATTCATTATAAGACATAAAAAAATATATTTCAAGGCTTTTGCGAATTTTGTCGAACTAAATGTTCTGTTTTGATGAGACACTGTGTTTCTCTGCGAGTGATGAGTGAGGAAGAATAGAAGATGCACTCTGCGAGTGATGATATGCACAACTATGTTGTGATGATATGCACGCCAAGGCGTGGTGATATGCAATGCTTTGCATTGATGATATACACGCATAAAGCGTGATAGAGGAAGAATGCAATTTTTCACCATACAAAAAGCCTTCCCCTTGAGGGGAAGGTGTCACTTGAGTGACGGATGAGGTGGAAACAAAAGAATACACTACACCTCATTCGTCTTGACTATCGTCAATCCACCTTTCCCTCAAGGGGAAGGCTTTTTATTGATGCCGACACAGTTGTTCGCCAAATAGCGCGGTCGAAAAACCGCGTGATTTAGATGAATAACGCGAAAACACCCCCTTGGGGCAATCCTAATGTACATGAAGTACATGAATTGAACCAAGGGGGTGTTGACAAAGTTAGTCGCTAAATCACGCGGTTTTTACTCGGCTTCGATCTCTTTAATAATACATTCGTTCCCCTGAATCAGCCAGGTCTCGCCGCTATGGCAATATGGGCATTCTTTGCCGTATTTGACGGTCTCGTAGTTTTTGCCGCAATGGTTGCAATAGGTCACAGCAGGGATCTCTTCAAGTATTAGTTCGCTGTCTTTGAGAACGGGATGTCTACCCTTAAAATAGTTCCAACAATCGACGAACAAATCCGTGACGATGCCGGAGACTTCGCCAACTTGAAGAGTGACTTTTGAGATGTTTGTAAGACCTTGTTTTTCTGCTTCTTCATCGAGCGTGCGCGCTACGTTGAAGATAATACCCATTTCGTGCATAACATTTCCCTTTTATCATTTATGTTGCAAAAACAATACTTTAACATATCATTTTTGCAACATAAACCAATGTTTATGATATTTACATAAAAACTGCCGCCATCATAGCGGCACCGAATCTCACGCGTTTGCAAGCGCAAATCAAATATGACCTTATTTGTCTTGTTCCCTCCATCCTATCAAAGACACGAAGTGTCCAAAGTGTCCGAAGTGCTTCCAACGACGCCCTTGCGAGCGTCGTTGGAACATAAGGTTACATGATAGGAACTTTGACTTTGAGGTCGCTTGTCGGATAGGATGCGCAAGCGTGGAACCAACCGAACTCTTTGTCCATAAGTCTTCTTCCGTCTCCGTTCGGAGATACGAAGATATTGCCTTCGAGGAGTTGTGTACGGCAGAAACCGCATTCACCGCAACGGCAGTGTGTATCGACAGGAATTGCCGCGCGCTCCAAAGCAACTGCGACAGGTTCGTTGCCGCTTGCCGAGATAACAGTCTCTTCAACGCCGCGGACAACTGTAATTTTGAAAGTCTTCTTTTCGTTGCCCTCAGGCCAGCCCGGGATCTTTGTGGAATCGACGGGGTTGTTCATGACGTCGTGACGGAAACGTTTTTCTCTCACACCCATCTCTTTGAGATTCTTTGCGATGAGGTTGTACATAGGAAGCGGACCGCAGAACATATACGTCGGATCTTCACCGGAATATTTCGCGATGATTTCCTTTGTGACAAAGCCCTTTTCGCCCTTCCAATTTTCGTCGTCGGAGAGAACGTGAACGACTTTTATGTCCTTGCACGCCTTTTCGCATGCGTCGAGTTCTTCTTTAAGGACGATATCCTTCGAGTTGACCGAACCGTAGATAATGGTGAGGTGTACGCCCTTCATCTTGCCGAAAGCGATTTCTCTTGCCATGGAGAGGAACGGTGTGATACCGCTGCCGCCCGCGATTGCAACGATGTTCTTGCTGTCTCTGAGCGGTTCCCAGTAGAAGAAACCGAACGGCATATTCGCCTCTAAGACGTCGCCCTCTTTGACGTGTTCAAAGAAGAAGTCGGGAACAAGGTAAGGTCTGTTGCGACGAATCGTAACTTCAACAAAGCCGTGTTCTCCGCGCGCTTCGTACGGCGCGGAACTTATCGTGTACGGACGCGTCAAAAGGCTGTCGCCGATTTTCAAGCGGAAGTTGATATATTGACCTGCTTGGAAGACGGGGATGTGTCCGCTCGTGGATTCCAAACGGAAGAGGCGTGACGTCGGAGACGTATCCTTGATAAGGACTACCTTAAACTCCATCTTTGCCGGGTGAAGAGCGTCTGCGAGGTCGCGGATAAAGTCTTTCGGTTGCGGTTTGTCGGAAGCATTGTCAATAGCGGCGTGACGAGCAGCAGTAACTCTTGACGCACCACCGACGTCTTTCAAAAATCCTTTAACTTTTATACTCATTTTGTTGCCTCCTTCTTTGCTTCCAAATCTTCGAGAATTGCCTTTGCGGCGGCTCTGCCGTTCGTGACAGCCGGGCCCATGCCGTTGCCGGACATACCTGTTGAGCAGGCAAATTCAAGACCGTCTATAAAGTGATCTTCGTGCTTCATACCAAGGCGAGCGACCGCGTGGTTGTCCATAGAGTGTGTATAGCCGTAAATGCTACCCTTCCATGCGCCGACATAGTGCGAGATCGTGACAGGCGTCTCGATTTCGATTTCCGTAATGTTCGGACGGAAGTCAACGCCGGTGATTTTGATGCACTCTTCCATCATCTCGTTTGCGAGACGACGCTTGAGGTCAAAGTAGTCTTCCTCTTTGAGTCCGTTGAACGCCGTGACGGGAACGAGCGCCGTGATAGAGATTTGAGTGTATCCCTCGGGTACGCAGTGCGGGTTGGCATAGTTCAAGCAAATCGTCGTGATATAGTTGTAAGGTTCGGTGATATTCTTGTAGTTTTCCCAAATCTCGTTCGTATCCATCGTACTGCCGGAGAATGTGGAATAGTTGGTGATTCCGTTCTCTTTCGGCGTGCCTTCGAGCACTGCGATGACGGAGACCGGGCAAACGGACAAACGCATACCGTTGACAAACTTGATAGCCCTCTTCGGAACTTCGGTGAGAGGCTCGATCATTTGCGTATAGACCTTGTTTGGGTATGCGCCGGAGACGACGTAGTCGCAATGGATCTCGTGACCGCTCTTTGTTCTTACGCCGTAGACTTTGCCGTCCTTGACGAGAATCTTGTCGACTTCTTGCTTAAATTCGATTTGCGCGCCGTTTTCTTCCGCTTTCTTTTCGAGTTTCATACTCATCTCGTGAGAGTAGCCGCGGCATACGTAACTTCCCGTGAAGTAGTCCGCCATGAGGAAAGCGTAGATGGTGAATGGAAGATCGTCCATGCGGTTGCCGACGTAGATCCAATACGGTGTGAGCATTTCAACCGCTTTCTTCGGAAGGTTGAAAGTGTTGATGACTTCGGTTGCGCTGTATCCGATGGTCTTGACAAAGTCGGGGTGCTTCATAAGCATTTGAACCTTGCTCATCGGCGTCACGGACAAGATGTTCATGCTGTCGTAAACTCTACGGCAAAGGAGCAGGAGTTCGTGTACTTTTTCGTAGGTGCCGGGGACGACTGCGTCCACCTCTTTTGCTGCAGTTTCATAGCCTTCGTGAAGCACTGCGTCAATGCCGGAATTCGGCAAAGCGACGCGGTAGCACTCGGGAACTTTGAGCCAGTCGATATTGACGCCCATATCGT
Organism: uncultured Eubacteriales bacterium; assembly: GCA_900322215.1. Lineage (GTDB taxonomy): Bacteria > Bacillota > Clostridia > Christensenellales > CAG-917 > CAG-475. The sequence goes on from ONYW01000006.1 coordinate 61,876, forward strand.
CAAAGAATTGACCGACTTTGAGACGCTTGCCCGGCTCGCCGATAGACATCATTTCGTGAAGAGTCGCTTCGATTTCAAAGCCGTTTCTCACAAAGTCCGTCGCAAGACCGCCCGGAAGGTTGTGCTTTTCAAGGATAAGAATATCCTTTACGCCCTTTGCTTGAAGTTGAAGAGCGCAGGAAAGACCGGAAAGCGCACCGCCTATGATAACTACATCATAATGGTCTTTAAAATAACTCATAATTTATTTTCCTTTTCTTGTTATTATAATAATAAATAGAATAAATCCTAAATTATTAAAACGGGAAGGGAAAAATCCCTTCCCGCAATATTTTGATGTTTATTAGAAGAAACGATCGACAAGTTCTTTGGAGTACTCTGCCGTTTCGTCCATGTCGCCGAAGGACATAACTTCGCCTGCATAGTATGTGTCATACTTGCCTTGCATTGCTTCGACCTTGTCGTACCAACCGTCTGCATAGTCTTTGCTAAAGACATGCGGGAAGTAGTAGACGCTCCATTCGTTGACAACGTTGGATGCCGGGTTGTGCATTGTCTTGAGGTCTTCGAGAACCATCTTCTTGCACTCTTCGTACGGGATCTCTTTGCTCTTTTGATGTTTACGGAGAGCATAAGTCGTGATGACTTGATCCTTCGTGTCTTTCCAACGACGATAGTAAACCATGAGGTGTCCGAGTGTTTCCGGAGTCATGTTGTCAAAGACATAGTAGGAGATTTCAGGGTGATCTTCCGGTTTTGTTTCAACTGCGAGAACGTCGTATCTCTCATAGTCGATCTTGGAGAAGAGTTCCTTTTCGTCTTCACGTGCGTCGAAGTAGTCAACCATGCCGACTTGACCGTCCGCTCTCTTGTTCGGGATATAGAGAGGAGCCGTGACGATGATCTTGTCATATTCTTCAACTTTGCCGTTGACCGTGACGAAGACCTTGCCGTCCTTTCTTTCGACCTTTTCGATCTTTTGGTTGAGTCTTGCTGGGTTCTTGAGGTGTGCTTGAACGCCTTCCCAAATGGATTGCGTACCGTCTTTCCATGTCCAAAGGTTGACTTTGACGAAGTTCATGCAGGTTTGGAAGTCAAGATATTTGAGGACGTATGCTGCAGGGATTTCATCGAAGTAGCCGTAGCCGAAAGATGTGAACGGGCCGATCCAAACTTTTTGAATGAGGGAGATGCCGTTCTTTTTGCAGAACTCGTTGAATGGGAGTGCGAGGTCTTTCAAATTCTCGTTGACGCCGCTGATAGGTTCACGCTTTGCGTTTCTTTGAGAGCAACCTTCGTATCTGCCTTGTGCAACACCGCGGTGACCGTTTACGTCATAACCGACATATTTTGTCTCGAGGATTTCGCCAAGTTTCTTGATTTGCTTCTTCATCTTGAGAAGTTGAGGAATCTTGAGCGGGTTCTTCTTCGGGTTGAATGGCTCGATGACCTTGCCTTGTGCGTTCTTGTAGTTTCTGTTGAGTTGCGGGCCGTCGTGCGTCGTGTGTCCGAACACTTCCGCGTCGTGAACAGCATAGTAGGAATCAACACCCATGATAGCGCCCATTTCATAGCGTCTGCCATTGTAGTGTGGTGACCAGCACTTGCCGCCGACTCTGTCGAGTCTTTCAAGAATCGTGTAGTTTTCGTATCCTTTTTGTTCGAGGTACATACCTGCGGAGAGACCTGCAGGGCCGCCGCCTACGATACAAATACGAGTTTTTTTGTCCATAATTTGTTCCTCCATATTGATATCAATTTGAGATATTTTATTTAATATCACGAAGATTATACTATATATTTTTTCAAATTGCACTACTTTTTTGAAAATTTCTTATTTTTTGCTAAATTTTTATCGAAAAAGGTCTACCAAAACGCCAAATTCTATGCTAAACTATGGTTACAAACAGTCAGGGGGAACAAAAAAGTGAGATTCAGTTCGTTCAAAGAGATACTTACACACTTTTCAAACAACCGAAATCCGGCGTTAATCTACGACAAAAACGGTGTTAAGACTCCCCTTTCTTTCGCGGAGCTTTTGAGCCTCGTCGAAAAACGCGAAAAGGAACTCTCTGCGGAGGGCAAAACTTCTATCGGCGTCTTTTGCGCGCCGACGCCCGAGTGCATAGCGACGATCTTTGCCGCGGCTGCGCTCAAAATGCAGGTGGTTATGCTTGACGACGGCATTGCGGACGAATCCATTGCCCTTCAAATCAAAATGGCCGACGTCGACTCGCTCTATGCGGACGACAAGGACACGGAAGAGGACTTCAAACAGTATCTTACAAGCGGTGTAGAAAAGGGCGCGAACAGGATTTTGTTTTTCACCTCGGGCACGACAAGCACTTCAAAGGCAGTCGTTTTGACAGAACAAAGCCTGTGCAACAGCGCGTACAACGGCTCGGCAAAACTCCCGCTTACTCAAGGCGATACTCTCCTCTGCCTGCTCCCGCTCGCGCACGTGTTCGGATTTATTTGCAGCCTGCTTTGGGGACTCTCCTGCGGAGCGACCGTCGCGTTGTCCCGCGGCGCGAGGTATTTGCCGTTCGATATGGGCTATTTCGAGCCGACGGCGGTGTCCGTCGTGCCTATGCTCCTCGGCTTTATGCTCCAACAAAAACTTTTGAACGCAAATCTCAAAACTATCTTGGTCGGCGCGGGCGACTGCCCTCAACCTCTTCTCGACGCCGCAGCGGCGATGGGTAAGCACGTGTCGTTTGGCTACGGGCTGACGGAGACGAGTTCCGGCGTTGCGATAAGCGTACAGGGCGATCCGCGCGCAATGGAAGTTTGCCCCGATGACAAGATCACGATCGCGGACGACGGCGAAATTTTGATTTTTGCCCCGACCTGCATCATGCAGGGCTACTACAAGGACGAAAAGGCGACGAGAGAGGCGATAAAAAACGGCGTTCTCTACACGGGCGACTTAGGCTATCTCGACGACGAGGGCAAACTGCACATTACGGGCAGGAAAAAGGAAATGCTCGTGTTGCCGAGCGGTACGAAAATTTTCTTGCCCGAATACGAGGGCAAACTCGCTCGCGCGCTTGCAAATCCTGAACTTGCTGTTATACTAATAGATGACAAGCCCGCCCTCTATATAAAAGAGGACGAACAAAACCGCGCGGCGCTTCAAGAAAAACTCGCGAGCGTTATGAGAGAACTCCCCCGCGCACAGCAAATATCCAACATAATATTTACCGACAAGCCACTCCCAAGAACGGCTACCGGCAAAATCAAAAGATGGGAAATACAAAAATCGGAGGAACAAAAAAATGGCAAAAATGACTAGAGAGGAATTGCTCCAAACTATCCTTGACACGATCTATGAGTGTGCACCTGACCTTGAAGGTAAGGAACTTACTGAGGAGACCGTCATCAACACGGACACAGGCGTGGATTCTATGGGTATGACTCTCATCATCTGCCGCTTAGAGGCACAACTCGGCGTCAGAGTCCCGCAAAGACAATGGAAAAAGCTGTTCACCCTCGGCGACGTGGTAGACGCTTTTTACAACCTTCTCTAATACGCACGGGCGCTCGCCCGAAGATTATGGATTTATACGAAAAGAATTACCAAATTCAAAGTTCGGACGTGGATATGTTCCGCAAACTTCGCATATCGAAACTGTTTGAGTTTATGCAAGAGGCGGCTATTCACCACACGGAAGCCCTCGGCGCAGGAAGAGCAAAGACCTTGGACCGCGGGTTTTTGTGGGTTGTCACCATGCAACACGCGGAAATCTCCCGTCTGCCCGAATACGACGAAAAAGTCAAACTCGTCTCCTGGCCGGGCGAGACTATGCACGTCATGTTCCCGAGGTATTACGAACTTATCGCGGAAAACGGCGACGTACTTGCAAGAGGAAGCGCGGTGTGGATGCTCATGGACGTCGAGAGTCGCAGTATGATATTCCCCGACGAAGAGGGCATCGCAATAAAGGGTGTGACGACCGGGCGCGAATATCCGCTCCCCCGCCCGCAAAGACCGATGGACGCGACAAAAAACACGACTTTCACCGTGCCTTTTAGTTTTGCGGACATCAACGGACACCTCACGAACACCAAGTATTTTGACATAGCGGAAGACCTTACTTCCCTCTCCTCTTCGGGCAGAACTCCGAAGTACGCTGCGGCGGAATATTCGGGAGAGGCAAGATTTGGCGAAAACGTCGATATTGCCATCCGCGAAGAAGAAAACCTCGTCTTCCTGAACGGCACGAAAGACGCAAAAAAAGTGTTTAAAGTCCGAATTGAATACTGATAAACTATGGATTATAAAAAATTTGACAATTTAATCGCAGTAAGACTTGACAAGGGCGACAGCACCATGTCAAGTCTTTTGTTTGTCGCAAAAAAGGAAAATCTCACCCTTGCTTCAATACAAGGCATAGGTGCGACGGACGACTTCGAAGTCGGGGTTTTCGACCTTGAAAAATCCGAATACGACCGCATTCGCTACACGGGAAATCACGAGATAAACTCGCTTGTCGGCAACCTGACGACAAAGGACGGCGAGCCGTATCTCCACCTGCACATCACCGCCACCGGCAAGGACGGAAAGGTGGTCGGCGGACACCTGTTTGACGCAAAGATCTCCCTCACCGCCGAAATCTTCCTTATCACGGCAAACGGCAAAGCCGAGCGCAAATTCGACAGTACCCTCGGCATAAATCAAATAACGTTTTGATATGACTCAGACAAAGCAAAAGCACGGCGACGCCGTGCTTTTATTTTGTTGTTTTGTCGTTAAGTTGTTGTATAGATTGTTTTATTGTTTTGATGTTGTATTTTTTATTTTAGAAATGAAAATTTGTTATTCGTGATCAAACACGGAGGAGACTTTTTCAAGTAGTTTTCTTATCTCCAAGTGTTGCGGACAGACCTTTTCGCACTTGCCGCACTTTATGCAGTCGCTCGCCTTGCCGTGCGCATTTGTGAGGACGTTTGAATAGTAATATTCCGTGTTCCAGTTGTGGAAGACCTCGTGCGAATTGAGCGCGGAGAACATGGACGGAATGAGAATATCTTTCGGGCAATGGTTCTCCTCTATGCAATATTTGCACGCCGTGCAGGGAACAAGGTTGAGGCTCTTGAATATCTCGCGCACGCCGCTTATTGCTTTCATTTCTCTCTCGTCGAGGGGTTTGAAGTCTACCATCGCGGAGAGGTTGTCCGTCATTTGCTCCATGTTGCTCATGCCTGAAAGCACCATGCACATATTGTCGAAACTCGCGGCAAAGCGGAGCGCATAACTTGCGTTGCTGCCTCCTTTAAGGTCGCGGAGAATTTTGTCCGCGTCCGCAGGGAGATTCACAAGGCTTCCGCCCTTGACGGGCTCCATGACGATGACGGGCTTTCCGTATTTCACGCAGACGTCGTACACCTTTTTGCTCTCCACCGCCAAATCGTCGTAGTCAACATAGTTGAATTGGATTTGCACGATCTCTATCTCGGGGTGTTCGGAGAGGATCATATCCAGCACTTCCGCCTTGTCGTGGAAGGAGAGTCCGAGGTGACGGATTTTGCCCTCTTTTTTGAGTTCGTATGCCGTCTCGTATGCGTGGAGGCGCTTGAACTTTTGATAATTCACATTGTTTTGCGCGTGCATGAGGTAAAAGTCGAAGTATTCCACCCCGCAGGCTTCAAGTTGGCTTTCAAAGAAAGGACGAATGTCCTCTTCCGTCTTGAAATACGGCTCAGTGAGTTTGTCCGTGAGCAAAAACTTCTCTCTCGGGTAGCGTTTTGCAACGCACTCGCGAATCGCTATCTCGCTCTTGCCGTTTATATAGCCGTGCGCCGTGTCAAAATAGTTGAGTCCTGACTCAACAAAGGCGTCCGCCATCTTGCAAAACTCGGCGTAATCGACCTCGCCGTCCTTCATGGGAAGTCTCATACAGCCAAAGCCGAAGTTGCCGTTTATCTCGGGGAAAAACTTGTTCTTTTGCATAATATCTCCTCTTTCAAAAACGAATAATACGTGATAAAGATAAAAATATTTTACACGCAAACGCCTTTTCCGTCAACAAAAACTTGAAATCTATGCCGTCAAACGACAAAAAAGACTCCCGAAAATCGGGAGCCTTTTTTTGTTTTCAAATTGACTTTCAAGTCAAGTTATTCTTCGTCGGTCTTTTCGGAGTCTTGACCTGTTGCTTGTTCGTCTTCGAACGGTGTTTCCGTGATTTCGACAGGCACTTCGTCCTCTACGACGTCATTGCCACCCTCGGCAAGAGAACGAAGGTGTTCTTCCTTCTCCTCCTGAAGTGCCGCCACGCGCTTTTTGGAGAGCGGATAGACGAAGAGCAAGATGACCGCCATAACGCCGAACATCGCGGCAGGAATGAGGGTTGACAAGATGAACATGAGTCTGAGTTGTCCGTCGTTGAACACAAATCCGCCCGTTGCCGACTCGTAGTAGCCCATTGCGAGGAGCGTTGCGCCGACCGCGATTGCGGAGATGGCTTGACCGAGTTTTCTGAAGAACATGAAGAACGCGTATGCCGTACCGTCGTCACGGCTTCCCGTCTTGACTTCGATTTCGTCGATAGCGTCAGCCGCCATTGCCCAAACTTGGAGCACGAAGAAGTTGAGACCGATACCGGAGATCAAGCAGAACACCATAAACGTGATGAGCGCGCCCATGCCCTTGCCCATAAAGAGTAGGAAGAACATAGCGAGGTTTGCGACAGCCGCGACAACCATACCTATGCCGCTGACTTCCTTCTTGCCGAACTTCTTGACGAGTTTCGGAGTGAAGAACATGAGGAACGCCATAGGGAGATACGTGAGGACCGTCGGGAGCATTGTCCAAATTCCGCCCTTTTCAAAGTAGAAGTTGATGAGGTAGGAATAGAAACTTTGAATGAACATCTGACCTGCAAGAAGAAGCATACTTGCAAGGGAGACGGCAACCATAGATTTGCTCTTGAAGAGTTTTTTGAAGACCTTGACGGTTGCGCCCTTTTCTTGCACGACAGGCATCGGTTTGACTCTTTCCTTGTTGCCGAAGAACGCGATGAGGAGCATCGCGAGTGCAACGACCGACATGACGACGACGCCGATGATGAGAATCGTATAGTTGACGCCGCCCGGGACGTAGCCCTCTTCACCCGGCGTGCCTTGCGCCGCCTTGAACGCGACCATACCGATGATCATGACGGGCATGCTTCCGAGAGCCGCACCGACGCTTCTCCAAACGGAGAGTTTTGAACGCTCCTTTTCGTCAAGCGTAACGACGGACGCGAGAGAGCCGTACGGAATTTGAATGACCGTGTAGCACATACCGAACAAGATATACGTCACAGCGGCGTAAGCGGATACGCCGACAGAACCCGGCTCACTGCCAAATCCCGGCCATTTGATAAACATCAAAATCGCGGAGATCACGAGCGGAATCGAGCCGTACAGGAACCACGGGCGGTATCTGCCCCACCTGGACGTCTTGACCGTGTCGCAAATTCTGCCCATAATCGGGTCGTTTATTGCGTCCCACACGCGCGCTACGACAAACATCAACATGATGTAGAGCGGATGCAACAAAAGTACGTCCGTGTAGTAGCGTTGCAGGAGCGTCGTAACGAGACCGAAAACGAGACAGCAACCGGTATCGCCGAGCGCGTAGGCAAGGTAATCTTTGCCTTTAAGACCGCTGGCTCTTGCGATAAAACTTTCTTTTTGTGCGCCTTCTTGCGCAACGTTTGTTTCTTCGCTCATAATTTACCCCTTATAAATTATTTTATAATTTTTAATTATAAACTTGGTTTGTTTTAAATTTTCCACTTGCTAAAACCGGGATATTTGGATGAGATGCAAGGCATTGCGCTTCGAACGGGCAACCCAGTGTACATAGGCGTACACGGTTGAACGGGCGAAGTGCAATAACACAGCAGGTCGCCAAATAGCACGGTTTTAAAATATGCCGCAGGCATTTAATATCAACGACACCGCGCTTATAGTCATCAAAATGTACGTGATGAGCATAAACGCCTTTTTGTTGAGTTTCTTTGCGATGAGATTGCCGACGATTATCGCGCCGACAAGGACGGCGAGCGAGATGCCGAGGACTGCCATGAGATGTCCGACGTTCTCGGCGGTGAACGCACCGGCGATTATGTCGCGCACGAGGTTGACTATGTTGAGCACAACCCAAACCATAGAGAGCGTCGAGCGGAACTCGTCTCTGTCTTTGAGTTTTTTCGTCGCATAGATGATGAGGAGAGGACCTCCGCACACGAACATGCCGTGTACGACGCCCGCGACGACCAAAATCACGTAGAGCATGACCTCTTTGATTTTGGCGTATTTGTCGACTTCGCCCTCTTCGAGCACTTTCTCCTTTTTGAAGAAGGTGGTGTATATGCCGATAATCGTGAACAACAGCACGAAACCCGCGAGGATAAAGTATAGAATTTGCTTTGAGACGTCGGCGTAGTGGATGATGATAAAGCCTATCGCCATACCCGCCGCCATGACTATGCAAATTTTGAGCACTTCCTTCCAGTTTATCGCCTTGAAATTGAGAAGGACTACGCCGAGCGACGCCGCTATGCCCAAGATATTCAGGATAAGTCTCGCCTCTTCACCGCCGATGAGTATGATAGAAAACGGCATGGCGAGGACCGTCCCCGCAAAGCCCGTTATCGTCTGCATTATGTTGGCAAGCAGTACGACGATGAAGAATAGCGCGTATCTTGCAGTGCTGTTCATCAGAACTCTTCCACCTCGAGTCTCAACATGTTGGCAAGGGCTTTCATCTCTTCTTTGATATCGCCCATAGCGACGACAAAGTGCGGCTCCCAACCATTCTTTACGGAGTTTTCGACGAGCGCCTTTGCGCTGTCGTCAGTCTTTACGACTATGCTTGTGCCAAGGAATTGTTGCGGTTTGTCAAGCGCCTCGCCCGTTGCGAGGAAGAGCCTGAACTCGCCGTTTGACTTTTTGCCTACGCGGAAGATCGTGACTCTCGGCTCCGCCTTGCAGCCGAATTCGAGCGTAGGACCTATCTTTCTATTGCAATGAACGCCTGCGCGTGCGCCCGTATCCTCGCGTGCAAGCGAGCAAGCGGCAGTACCGCAGTGCCAAAACGTGACCGTGTTCTCGTCCTTGTCCATAGAGACGGGATCGCCGAAGAACGTAGGACGGCCGTCCGTCAAGAAACTGCCCATATACATTGAGAGTGCGCCGTAGGTGTCCGCTTCGCAGGAAGACGGAATCTCGAGGTCGTTGAGGATTGCAAGCACCGCGCAAACAGGCGTGCCGAACGCCGTGAAAAAGTCAGGCCAGCAACGAGAGGAAAGCGCGCCGATGTTGTTCTTCTCAACGTACTCCTTGTACGCCTTGTAAAGTCTTGCGAAATCTTTTACGTTCTCGGCTTTGATGTCGTGAAGACCTGTGATGCGCGCCTCCGCGTCTTTAAGATACTCCGCAACTTCCTCGTCCGTGTAGGACTTTGCCATGTCTATGAGTTCTCTTGCCTCGATAGACAAAAGATTTGCGCCGAACTTCGTCACCATCTCGCTGTCAAGCGCGCGACCGAAGCCAAAGCCCTGCGGAGTGTGTCCGATTTGCAGAATGTTGAGGTGTTTGAGTGCCACTCTCAGTCTTGCCGCTTTGAGCGCGGAAGAGATTTTTGCCTTCACTTCCTCGTCCTGAGGTGCGCCGAAGACGTACTCGAACGGTCTGCCGAAAGCATGCAACACGTTTGCCGCAGAGTATGCGCCCGTGAGCGAGTTGAGACGAAGTCTTCCGCCATCAATGACCGGTTCTTTGAGCGTCCAAAGAAGGACGGGACAGTCAAGCGTGCGAAGCACTTCCGTCATATATGCGCCGTTTGCAAACGTGATGTTTTGCACGACTGCAAAGTCGGGCTTTTTGTCGTCGATAAACGCATGAAGTTTGTCAAGAGAGAGAAGCATCTCGCTTGGCACGACGACGGAATCGTCTACGCTCTTCAAGAGCGCGACGGACTTGTCAAATTCTTTCTGTGCGCTTTCCAGGTGGAAAGTCGGAACACCGATTGGAATGTACAAATAATTAAATTTCATATTTTATCCCTTATAAAAAGATAGTTTAAGTGCCTTTTATGTTTTTAAATCGCTCAGGTTGGATGAGATGCTAGAAAAGGCACCTTTGGGAGAAGGGCGCGTACTGACCCGACTACCAAAGGCGGCTTGACAACGCAGGTCGCCAAGCTGTGCGGTTTAATAATACAATTCTTTGTTCTCCCCCACAAGTCCTATATGCGCCCCCTGCTTTACAAGCGGTTCGCGGTCTTTGTGAGCAAGCACCCACTTGTTCCTTTGAAGGAGCAGTACGGACTCGCTGTCGCCGTTTTGGTGCTTGCCTGCGTGCGGTGTGTTTGTTCCGCGCGGCAGGATCACGACGCCCTTAAAGCCCTCGTCGGTCACCTTGCACGGAGAGAGGTGGAGAGTCGTCTCGTACATCTCGATAGCCGTTCCCTCCGGCACGAAGAAGACCTTTTCGTTGCCGACGAAGAATTTGTTGTCCTCTATCTCCCATACGTGTCCGAGGACGAGCATAAAAGGCGTGACGGCGACGTTTATCTCCGAGCCTTTGTGGTACTCGAAGCCGTTGTAGGTGGAGTTGCGCCCGTTGCAATAGCCGATCTCGACAGGCATACCGCCGTAGAGGACGTCCTCTACCTCGTTCTTGACGGGCATGCTCTCCATCTCGGGCACGGAGGCAACGTAAACGTTGCCCTGCTCGGGAATACCCGTGTTGTTCTTCATAAAGTCGACGATTTCCGAGAAGTCGTAACCTTTGACTACTCTGCCGTAGGTCTTGAACTCCTCGTCAAAGACGGAATATATCTTTACGTCGTTTTTTTGTCTCAGTTTGTCAAGCATCAAAAATCGCCTCTCACTGCCTTGAACGTCGCGCGGAAGTCTTCCTTGCCGATACCCGCGTTCATACACTCGTCATAGACGCGCTTTGCGTTTTCCATGCCCGGCATAGAAAACTCGCTCTCTTTTGCCATACGTTGGCAAATGCCGAGGTCTTTGTGCATATTCTCGATGGAAAATGCCGTCTTCCAGTTCTCTTGCTCGAGGTTTTTCCATTGACCGTCAAGGTAGAAGTTTTGACCTCCGCCGTAGGAGATTGCCGTTGCGAAGTCCTCGATGGAGACGCCGTAGCGTTTTGCGAGGTTGATAGTCTCGTTGACGCCGTTTTGAATCTCAGCGACGAGAGTGTTGTGGCATATCTTCATGACGAGTCCCATACCGTTGCCGCCCATACGAATGATGTTGCAGCCCATATATCTGAGGATCGGCTCGATGACCGGGAAGAGTTCTTCGTCACAACCCGCATAGATACCGAGAGTTCCGCTTATTGCGGCAGGCTTTGACTTGACGACGGGTGCGTCGGCAAATTGCGCGCCCTTTGCCTTGACGAGTGCCGCCACCTCGCGAGAGACGGACGGATCGATCGTGGACATGTCGATGCAAATCTTGCCCGGCGTAATGTACGGCAAAATTTCCGTGTAGAGAGCCTTCACATGCTCGGACTTCGGCACCATAGAGATGATGACGTCCGCGTTCTTTGCAACTTCAACGTTGTTTTCGCAAGGTACTGCGCCGACTGCCGCGAGCTTTTCAACTTGGGCGCGGTTGAGATCGTTTGCAAAAACTTTGTCGTTATGTTTCTTTACAATATTTTCACACATGGACTCGCCCATTATGCCGAGTCCTATAAAGCCTATTTTCATTTTTTCCTCTACAACCGCACATCTTGGCGATTTGCTGTGTTACCGCACTTTGCCTGCCCAACCGTGTACGCCTATGTACACTGGGTTGGTCATTCAAAGCACGGTGCCTTGCAACTCATCCAACCTGTGCGGTTTTATGTTTTATGTTATTTTGTATTCCGACTCATCACAAAATGAGCGGTTTCTTATATTTTATTTTATTGCATTCCCTCTCATCAAAAATGAGCGGATTTTTTATTATTGTTTACTGTATTTTACTCAATGCCAAACTTGCTCTATATCTAAAACTGCTCAGATTGGATGAAGAGCAAGGAAGCTGCGTACGCGAGCCGCCTAATGTACACATAGTACATGACGGTGAGCACCCGCAAAGCTGACACAGCTATTCGCCATTTTGTGCGGTTTTAGTCAGTAATCGTTTTGTCCCAAGCCGCAGTAAACTTCGCCATACCGTAATCAGTAAACGGATGATAGAAACTGTCTTTGAAAACTTGGAGACCCGCTGTCACGATGTCCGCGCCGTAGGTCGCGCACTCCGCGATTTGCTTGCCGTTGCGAACTGCCGCGCAAATGATTTGCGTTTTGCCATAGAAGCCGTAGTTTTTGAAGATCGTGCAAATGTCTTGCATATATTTGCCGCAGTCTTCACCGCTGTTCTCTTTCCAACCGATGAACGGAGATACGAAGAGAGAGCCGTTCTTTGCCGCGATAAGCGCTTGTGACGGGGAGAAGACGAGGGTGAGGTTTGTTCTTATGCCCTCTTTCTCGAGTTTTCTTGCAGCCTCGACACCGCCCGGAATGCAAGGGATCTTGACGACGAAGTTCGGAGAATAACTTGCGATTTCTCTTGCCATAGCGATGATGTCCTCTGCCTTTTCAAGGTGCGGATTCGTCTCGACGGAGATCGGGAATTTGTCCCAACCCTCGATATGTTTTTCCTTGACAAAGTCGGCGAGTTCTTTGAGAACGACTTTGAAAGGTTTGCCGGAATTCATGATATGATTCGGGTTTGTCGTGACACCGTCAATACCGAAGGTCTCGTAGGCTTCACGAATTTCATCGATTTTTGCACTGTCTAAAAAGTATTTCATTTTTGCCTCCCACACACTTCGTGTGTTTGTTATATGTTTTTTTGAAAATTGATTCTTGTTTATATTCTCTTCTCAATGGAGTGGCTTTGTCCACGAGAATTCACGCACACCTTGCGTGCAATTCACTATTTTACCCGTATTTGTGACCACGATATTTGGATGAGATGCGCGAAAGGGTGCTTTTGGGAGAAAGGAGCGTACTAAAGCGTACGTGACTGCCTACCAAAAGCGCGCTGACAAAGCAGGTCGACAAATAGCGCGGTCATTTTATCGCTTCTTGCAAAAGCGATAAAACCTCTTTGTTCGTCTTGCGAACAAAGACCGGCGTCTCGCCGAGCGGACAAGGCACCGTGAACGTGCCGCCGCCGTATTCCTTTCCGCTCCAAAGGTGAATCCACTCATCGTTTGGCAAATAGACCTGCATCTCTCTCACTTTCGGACGGCAAACGGGCGCAACGAGTACGTCGCGGCCGAGGAGATATTCATAGCCGTTGTCGTACGCCTCTTTCTCGTCGTAATAGAAGAAGAGCGGACGCATAACTCCGACGCCTTCCTCCGCGTTCTTCTTGACGGCGTCTTGAAGATAAGGCTTGAGGCTTGCGTGAATACGGCTCATGCGAGAGCAAAAGTCCAAAATATCGTCGTCCGCGTCAAATTGCACGTTGAGATCGGGGTTCAAGCCCTCGTGTCCGCGCATAAGTACGGAGAAGGTGTTCATCTCAAACCAACGCTTATAGAGTTCCATATTCCTGCGGAGGTTGAGAATGGTCGTATAGCCGCCGATGTCCGAGTGTACAAGTCCGAATCCGCACACGGAGAGCGAAAGCGAGGCGGGGATTATGGACGGAAGTCCGAAATCGCGCGAGAAGTCAGGGTGATTGTCGCCGTTCCACATCATCACGGAATACTTTGGCGTATCCGTAAAGCCGGAGCGCGTAAAGAACAAAATCTTGCCGAGGTTGCCCGTCTCTTCGAGCGCTTCGCGGTTGACTTTTGCCCAAATCGCAGGCCAGGCGTTGTGTACGAGTTCCGCCTCTTCACCGCTATAGAGCACGCAGTCGGTCGGCAAATATTCGCCGAAGTCCGCCATCCAACCGGAAAGACCGAAACCTATCATGTTCTTTTTGATGATTCCCTTTATCCAATCGTATGCCTCGGGGTTGGTGAGGTCGACCATAGCGGCGGGGAAAGTCGTGATTTTGACAAGGTAGTCGTTTCCTTCCATGTCCTTGACGCAATAACCCTTCTTCGACGCCTCTTTGTAAAGCGGTTTTTCGATAGCGAGGAAAGGATTGCAATAGCCGAGCACTTTGCAGCCCTTTGTGTTCAAATCCTTTATTGCCTTGTCGAGATTCGGATATAGTTCCTTGTCCCATTCCCAGTTCCAAAACAGTTGTTTGCCGACCGCCGTCACGCGTCTGCCTTCCCAGTCTTGAATCCATACGCCGTTGACCTTTCCGCCGTGCTCTATCACTTTGTCGTACTTTTCGAGCATGACGTCCGTACCGCCCTGTATGCCGAGGATTTGACCGTCGTACACCCAGTCGGGAAGTTCGGGCTGTCTGCCGACGATCTCGGTGAGAGACGTCATAAGGTGTTCAAAGTCGTCCGCAAATCCGAGCCAAAAAGAAGCGATTTCGTCTGTTTGAAGAACCGTCCTGTCGCCCTTAAAATTGAAGATGCTTCTTGCCGTTGTGTCGGAATGATAAAAATATTTTTTTGAACTGATAAAAGTCGGTTGCTCGTAGTATGACTCGTAGTTTGAGAACTGTCTTACGAAGTTGACGTTCTTAAACCCCGCCATATTGTTGAGAATCTTTGTCGTGGTCTGCTTGACGTTTATATGTTCGGCAACCCAAACCGTTGCCTTTTGGCCTTTCAAATTAAATTCTGTAAATATTTCGCCCGTGCCGTAAAAGCCTTCGTCGTCGCCTGACGGGAGAGCAAACCACATCCTGTTGTACTGCGCAAAGCCTTGCGGAATAAAGTGGATTTTGTCACCCTTGATTTCGAGTTTCAATCTTCCGCGTCTGAAAACGACGTATGCGCCGTCGTCAGTGAGATGAAAACGGGAGATTCTTCTCATGTGCTTTGACAAGATCTTCGCTTTGATGTCAAAAGAGCCGCGGCTCATAGAATAGGAGTTTTCGCCGTTGCCGACAGCAAAAATCTCGCTGCCGATTTGGAAAGCAAGTCTTTCCTTGCCGTTCAAAAGGACTTTCAGGCTGTCGCCGTCTAATTGTAGTTCTATCATAATTTCCCCTTAAGAAATAAATAACACGGTTATTTTACTATCAAAAAAAATCAATGTCAATAAGGCTTCGCCCGCGATTTCAACATTTTCAAAAATATTGCACATTTGTTTGTTTACATTTACAGCGCAATTCTTTATAATGGTTGCCGAGGCGCTATATGGAAACAACGACAAAAAAACGCTCCGCACTCGTCATGGAAGGCGGAGGAATGAGAGGAATGTTCACTTGCGGAGTCATTGACGTTTTTATGGAAAACGGCATAGACTTCGATATGGCTGTCGGCGTGTCGGCGGGAGTCACTTTCGGGTGCAATATAAAATCGCGACAAATCCGCAGACCGCTCAACTACACTCTCGCTTATAGGCGCGACAAACGCTATTCGAGCCTTAGTTCGTTTTTGAAGACGGGCGACTATTTCAACGTGGAGTTTTGCTACCACGAAATCCCCGACAAACTCGACCCGTTCGACCACGAAACGTTTGCCTCAAACCCGATGGAGTTCTATGTCACCGCAACCGACTGTTTGACAGGAAAGGCAGTTTATCATCGCTGTTCGGACGGAAAAACCCTCGATACGGAATGGATAAGGGCATCGGCATCTCTGCCCGTTCTCGCTCGTCCCGTGGAGATAGACGACGGAAAATACCTGGACGGCGGGGTGTCGGACAGCGTGCCGTTTGAGTTTGCAAAGTCACTCGGATTTGACAAGCGCGTGCTTGTTCTCACAAAACAAAAAGGATATAGAAAACAGAAAAGCAAATTTTTGCCGTTCATAAAAATCGCGTGCAGAAAGTACCCTGCTATCGTCGAAGATATGAAGGTGCGACACGAGGTCTACAACAAGCAGATGGAAGAGATAGACGCGCTTGAAGAGAGAGGGGAAATCTTTGTCATTCGTCCGCCGAAAGCCCTCGATATGAAGGTGACGGAAAAGGACACGGACAAACTAAAAGCCGCCTATGAAGTGGGAAGAGAGACTGCCCTCTCACTACTCCCCGCCCTAAGAGAGTATTTGCGCTGACAACACAAAGACTGTCAGGCAAAAGACTAAACAGGTAAAAATCAAAGCAAAACAAGTGAAAGCGTTATACGGCGCTTTTTCTTTTTGCTACAATGCAAAAAAAGGAGGCGAATATGCTGTATTTTTGGATAATTGCAGTCACGTTTTTGTTGTCTACCGGAGCCGCGATAACCGTATCCTGCACAACGCAGGCTATATCCTTGTTGTACGCATTTTTCGTACCTTTCGGAGTTATGGTGTACTGCGGTGTGCTTATGGGCGCCGCCGATATAGTCATCCGCCTGCTCCCAAGGAAGATTTGGAACTTTGAAAAAGCCCCTTTCTTCGTCAGCAAAAAAGAAGCGAAAAAGTATGAGAAACTCGGCATAAAAAAGTGGAAGGACAAAGCCGTTCCCGACCTTGGCAAAACGGCAGGTTTTTCAAAAAAACACTTGGACGGCTCGAACGAAGAATATTTGCTCGCGTTCATAAAGGAAACGTGTATGGGCGAAACCCTGCACGCGGTCGGCGCGGTTCTTCCGCTCACCGCCCTTATCTTTTGTCCTATCCGCGACTGGTATTTTGTCGTGTTTATACTCATCGTAAATCTATTTTTGAATTTGCTCCCCTGCATGATCCAACGCTACAACCGCTACCGCCTCGCGCTTGTCTACACCTTCAAAATGCGCCACCAAGCCGAGCGCAAGAGCGCAATTGCACAAGAGGACGCTTCGGACACTTCGTGTCTATGATTCTTTAAGACTATCGTCGTTTAACCATTAAATAAAGTTTTCCCATCTCCTTCGTATAGGCTGTACGTCGGGCAACTCTAAATACAACACCCCCTTCCTGCTCCGCCAGTTTTCCCCACCGCGGAACCTATCGAACACAAGTCCCAACGCTCTAAGGAACAAATAGAACTGGTCGCATTGGGACGTTGCTATCCTCTACAGGAGTGTATTACTCGCTCCGGGGACACCAAGTCGGCACTCTAAAATCCGGTTTCCTCTATTCTTTGCCACTTCGCATTTTGGACGGCAAAGCCAACCGAATGTCCAAAATGCTCGTACTGAGTGCAGACCGAGGCACTCCGGGGACTCCGCTTTGCGGAGTCGGTTCCGTCTTCGAAAGAGTAAATCGGGACTCCAACGCATCTCCGAACAGGTGAGTCGGTTGACCTGCTACGCTCCGAACAGGCAGAGTTGCAAAACTTTCATTTTTCCTCAATTCCTCATTCCTAACTCCTCATTCCTCATTCAAATATCATTTTCTCAACTCCACTCTCAACTCTCAAAAACTGCGTGATTTAGATGAGATGCGAGGCATTGTCCCTCTTTTCCCTTACCTAACCGCGATTATTTTGATGCATAACAAGAAAAAGCCCGCCTTCACAAGCCCTAATGTACATGACGTACATGAGGTTGGGAAGACGGGTATAACCATATTTATTGCTTAACTGCGTGATTTAGATGAAGAACGAGGAAGAGCCCCTTTGCGGGGAGGGCGCGTACAATGACGTACGTAACCGACTCGCAAAGGGGCTCTGACAAAGTTATTCGCTAAATCACACAGTTAAGTCAGGGAAAAGTCGCGGTCAAGCACTATATGCACATGATACTCCGGTAGCAAATTGTGAATTTCATCATGGACGGTTTTGTAGATCTCCTGCTCGTTTTTGCAGTCGAGGGAGACTATCATGTCAAAGTTGACGGTGGAAGTGTCCTCGTCAATGTAGAATCCGTGCATTTGAATGACCTCGGGATGGGAGTCTAAGATGTGCTCTATTTGTTCCTTTATCGCCTTGCTCTCCACCGTACCCTCGTTCTTTGCATAGACGCCGACGGTCATAATCGTGTGATACTTGTCATAGCAAAGGTAGGCGATGTTGCGCTCGAGAACTTGGATTTGTTTTGCCGTCATGTGGTCGTCCACCTCGACGTGAACGCTTGCGATGTTCCTGTCCACGCCGTAGTTGTGGACGATGAGGTCGTAGACGCCGTACACTCCGTCCACGTTCAAAATGTCCTCCGTCATCTTTTCGACAAACTCCTTGTCCGTGCGCTCGCCGACGATTTTTGAAGCGGATTCGCGGAAAACGTCTATCGCAGTCTTAATGATAAGAAGACCGATGATGATACCGATATACCCCTCGAGATGCACGCCCGTCGTGTACGACACGATCGCGCCGATGAGAGTGCCGAGAGAGAGTATGCTGTCAAGCAATGCGTCAAGCCCGCTTGCTTTCAGAACGTCGCTGTTGAACTTCTTTGCCGCTATCCTATAAAACAGTCCGAGGAATATCTTGACTGCGATAGCGATGGAGATGACGATGAATGAATAGATCGAGTATTCGGGGACTTCGTGATTTACGAGGCTCGTTATTGACTCATAGATCGCAAGGAAGCCGGCGATGAAGATTATCATCGCGATGATAGCGGACGTGATAAACTCCACCCTGCCGTGTCCGTACGGGTGTTTCTTGTCCGGGCGCTTTGCCGAGAGTTTTGTGCCGATTATCGTCACTACACTGCTCATGGCGTCCGTCAAGTTGTTGACAGCGTCGGTGATAATGGAAATCGAGTGTGCAAACACGCCGACGACAACCTTGCCCGCGACGAGCAAGATATTGCCTCCTATTCCCACAAAACTGGTCTTTATTATGCTTTTTTCACGATTTAAAACCTTGTTTTCGTTTTCCATAGCCATTTTTTAGTCGCTTGCTTTGCCGTAGATATAATATATTCCGTCTCCGAGATCTATCCTGCCAAGCCCGATGACGGTTGCGAGCGCGGATTCAAGTCCTTTCGCAACTTTGACTTGGAACATAACTCCGTCATGCAAAATGCTGTAATCTCTAAGTGCCTTGACGTCGTCAATTTTTGTGAGATACAAGGACACGAATTTGTCCGCTTCGACCTCAACGAGAATATCGCCGTACGGGTCGTAAACGGTGTCGCAAACAGGTTGCGCCATAGTGCTCAGGTGCGTCGAAGACATGGCGGCGTCCGTCGTCAGGAAATATTTGTAGGTTAGAGTTTCCTTTGCGTCTCCGCTGATATTGAGTTTGTTGTCGCCCCAAGTCGAGTCGACAAAATACCACTCTCTCACACCGTCGCCGTCCGCGTCGACGAGGACTTTGTTCCAAGCATGCCCGCCGCCGTTTGCCGTGCCGATTATACGCATTGCGCGAATGCCTTCCATGCCGCAAAGGAGCGAGAACGCTTTGGACTTGCCGTCGCAAACCGCGCGGCGGTCGTCGAATACGCCCTCGAGATAATATGCGTTGAACGTCACGCTGTCGCTGCCTTCGTACTCGGCGGTTGCATAGTCATAGTCGACTTCGTTCACGAGCCAGTCGAAGATTATGCCGACCTTTTCAAGTTCGGTCATATCGGCGGAAACGTATTTGAGTAGCACTTCCCTCGCCTTGTTGTAGAGCGCTTGAAGTTTTGTGCCGCTTGCGTTCGCCTCGAAAGTCGGCTTGTAGCCCCAAGTGAGTGCGTGCGCAAGTTGGTTGCTGTTCTTGACAAGCATCGTATCCGCAAAGTCGTCGGCAGGAAGTTTCGTGCGCTTTGTCTCGACTTCGCTGTATCTCACGTATACGTTTCTTTGCTCGATAGGCGTTGCAGGCTCAAACGCGCCCTCGGGTTCACCGAGAACGGAAGATGTGGACAGCCAGAATTTTCTGTGTCCCTGACTCGAAATTATTGGGCTTCCAGACTCATCAAGACCTTGATTCATTGCAATGCCTAATGCGCAGGTAGGATCCAAAATATTTTGCCCGTCTACAACGATTTTGCGATTAAACTCGCTAGATGTGTTTACGCCGTCTCTCCACTCGCTCGGCGCAAGGTAGACTTCTTTCACCGCGTCGCCGTCCGCGTCCGCCGACGTTTCGTGCGTGGAAACGAGATAGCCGATGAAGAAGTTCAGTTCGTCTTGGTTGTTGATATAAGAGTCTTGCGTCGTGCCGTCCCAAACGAAAGTGTTTTTTATCGCGTACTCTCTCTCGGCATAGTCGTCCGAGGAGAGCGCATAGACTATGACGGAACGGCTCGTCATATTGTCAATATTTGCGGTTATTACGTTCTTGCCATAGGCAAGAGACACGGAGACCGATCTCGTCTTTTCGGCGAGCGTTCTTGTGCCGGACATATCTCTCACCGTCCAATTACAGTCGGTCGAAAGATCCGTGCTGAGCGGCAATACGTTTGCGGACACCGAGACCGTTCCCGGCTCCGACGTCGTCGCCGTTCTCATAAAGGTCGTCGAAAGTGCGGAGACAAGTCCGACGTCTCCCGTCGTATCAACGGAGAGGCTCACGCTTGCCACAGGCAAAAATTCTTCCACAAACGAAAGCGTAAGTTCTTTTTCCGCCACGCTCTCCTTGTAGGTCACAACGACTTTGACGGTCTTTTCGCAGGCGGTCGTAACGCCCGACGCGTCAAACACAAAGGCTCTCGTCTCGGATTGCTTGACGTCGTCCACATACCAAGCGATAGACACAAGTTCGAGCGGAAGTTCGTCCTCGTTCCAACCGACGGACAACGCGACGTTTGCCACGCCGTCAACGACGTTTTGTCGCACGGTGTTTTCCACTACTGTATGAGAAGAAGAGGTTATCGCGACGTTTTCGACAACGGAATCGACAAATTCCACTTTTGCGGAATTTTTGCTTTCGCTGCCGCTAAGCACCGCTCTGAACTCATACTTTTGTATAGTGCGAGAGGAGATAGTAAATTCAAAGGATTTGCCCGTATCGGAGAGTTTTCTCTCTTCGCCGTCCTCCTTTATATACCACTCTACTGTGGCGGCGTCGACGTCAAGAGAGCCGAAGTCAGCCGTCACGGTGAACGTTTTGCCAAACTTAGCCTCGGCATAGCCGTCCGAGTCGGTATCCAAAAGTCCGCTCGTACCGACCGAGAAAGACACCGCGGTCTCCCCGCTCTTGCTCTCGACGATGACGACCTTTACGGAAGCCGTGCAGTCTACGCTGTTGACGGACGCGCTGAACTCATACGTCGTGCCGACGGTAAGCCCTGAGAATTTGAGCGTCTTTTCGTTTGCGCCTTCGCGCTCCGCCTTGGCTTCGTCACCTTTTTTTACGAACCACCTGATAGTCGGATCGTTGATGAGAATATTGTGCCAGTTGACGGAGAGAGCAAACTCCTTCCCCGCCTCCGCCTCATACACGCCGTCGCCGTTGGAATCAACGAGCCCCGAGTCTACGGATATATCGACAGTCTTGACCTTTGTCACTCCGTCAAACAAGTTGCAGGCGGACAGCGCCATACAAAGAGCGAATATGACGACGACTATCAAGGAAATCTTTGCAAATTTGTTTTTTGTCATAGTTCCTCCATTTTCGCGGTGTTGCCGCATCGGGAAGAGTTGTGCCTCGCGCAAACGCATATATGCGTGTATTTTGCGCGCGAAACGTTTTCTGCTTATAAAATATTTTATTATGCAAACCAAATATTGTCAATAGCAGCCAAAAACAAATTGAAGAGATGACAAATCCCGCAAACTATGTTACACTACACGTATGAACAACAATTTTGCGTTTTCGCTTGAAAAACCTATACCTAAAGAGGAAGCCCTCACCCTACACCCTATGGCGCTCGCGTTTGTCGGAGACGCCGTGCAAAGTTTGTATACAAGAACGCGCGTGACGGTCGGCAACACCTCGAAGACGGGTGCGCTCCACCACGAAGTCATCAAGGTCGTGAGCGCGATCTCGCAGTCCGCCGAGGCGGAAAAACTCCTCCCTCTCTTTGACGAGACGGAGCAAGATATCTTCCGCAGGGCAAGAAACTGCAAGGTGCAAACTTCCGCAAAACACGCCGATAAGAGCGAATACCGCAGAGCAAGCGGTTTAGAGGCGGTCCTCGGCTACCTCTATCTCACGGGCAACACGGAAAGGATGAACTTTTTCCTCGCGACTTGTTTTGAGGAAAAAAGTTCAACGTGATATTCATCTTTGCTAAGTTTAATTCGCTTTGCGAGTGATATTCGCCTTATGGCGAGTTATATTCACGGCACGTCGTGAGTTGAGGAAGAATGAATTTTCCGTCAGCCTGTTCGGAGCGTAGCAGGTTAACCGACTCACCCTTTCGGAGACACGCTGGAGTCCCGACTCACTCATTCGAAGACGGAACCGACTCCGCAATGGCGGAGTCCCCGGAGTGCCTCGGTCTGCACTCAGTACGAGACTTTGGGACATTTTGTTGCGGAGCGTCCCAAAGGCGAAGTGGCAAAGAATAGAGAAA
>ONYW01000038.1 GCA_900322215.1 uncultured Eubacteriales bacterium
GTTGAAAAGTCAAACGCGACGGTCGGGGCGGAGCCAAGCGATTTCAAAAACTCGATGACAGACGGCACTCCCGCCTCTCCGTCCTTCATAAGGATAGAGCCGGAGGCTTTGAGTTCTCTTGCCGCTTGCAAGAAGTATCTACCGTCCGTCCACATACGGCTCTCGCTCTTTGTCACGACAAGCGTGCCCGCGCTTCCCGTAAATCCCGAGAAGAAGTTGCGTGCCTTAAAGTGGTCTTCGATATACTCCGAGCCGTGGTCGTCGCTTGTGAATATCACGTACGCGTCGTACCCGCGCTCGTTCATTTTTTGTTGCAACTTTGATATGCGTTCTTTCATAATCTCACCTTTATATTGTCGTTTTGTGCATATAAACCGCTTGATTGTGCAGTTTATTTCGTTCCCGTAGAGCCGAAACCGCCAGTTCCGCGTCCCGACTCGGCGAGTTCGTCCACGAGTTCAAAGTCCGCGGTGTAGTAGGGCGCGATGACAAATTGCGCGACTCTTTCGCCTTTTTCTATCGTTTGCGGGACGTTTGAGTGGTTGTGCATAGCCACCATAATCTCTCCGCGGTAGTCGCTGTCCACAACGCCGACTTTGTTTGCGGGAGCGATGCCGCGCTTCATGGCAAGTCCGCTTCTTGCATACACGAGTCCCACCGTACCTTCGGGGAGTTCGACCGCGAGTCCCGTGTGGACAAACTTTGTCTCTCCGCTCTCGATAGTCAGGCTGTCCTCGTCCATGCAGGCATAGAGGTCCGCGCCGGCGGCGTAAGGCGTGCCGTACTTGGGAAGAACGGCGTCCTCTCTGAGCTTTTTGATTTTTACAGGGAAGTGTGTCGTCATTTTATTCGCCTCTTGTGAGAATTTGTGCTTCGCATTTGACCTTGCTGTCGTCCGTCAAAATGATTTCGCCGTAAGAATCCGCGACCACTTTGCCGCTCTTCACGTTCTTCACGGACGTGACTTCGCCGACGATATCCGCGTCTACGTCCGAGTATTCAAAGGAGAGATCGCAGTCTATCATTTTGCAGTTTATGAGTTTTAAGTTCTTGCAATAGCAAAGGGGTTGAGTGCCGATAATAGTGCAGTTTTCAAAGGTGATATCCTCCGCATACCAGGCAAGGTATTCGCCCTTTATCGTGCTGTTTTTGACGTATACGTTTTTCGTGTGCCAAAAGGCGTCTTTCGTGTCTAAGGTGCTGTCCTCGATGACAAGGTTGTGCACATATTGAAAGGAATATTTGCCCTTGAACTTCATGTTTGAAAGGTGTACGTCGCTCGATTCAAAAAATCCGTATTCACCCTCGACCGAGATGTTTTTGCCGACGATTCTATGACTGCGCCAAGAAAATTCGGGAGAGATGACGGAGGTGTTTTCAAGTTCGATATCCGAGCATTCTCTTAAAGCCTTGATGCCGTGCAACTTGCTGTCTTTGACGACAAGGCGGGAGGTGTACCAAAGCGCGGCCCTGCAAGTATCCGTCATTTCGACTCTTTCAAGCGAGACGTTTTCGTCGTGCCAAAGAGGGTAGCGGAGTGCCATATAGCAGTCTTTGAGAGAGATGTTGCGCGCTTCTTTGAGCGCGGATTCACCGTCTTCTTCGCCTTGGAAGGTGCAGTTTTTCAGTTCCACTTCGTTCACGCCGTAAAGTGCGCGCTCTTGCGGGAAGTTTTTGTTTTCGATAATGTTTTTCATATATGCCTCAAAAATTATTACAAAGGTTTGTCGTCCAGGAAGTCGCTCTCGGGCTCTACGACCGTTGCCTGTTCGTCCTCTTTTACGAGCCAGGTATCGTCCGCCGCTTGCTCGTCCGTCACGAGCCATTCTTCGTTTGCAGGTCCCGGTTGTGTCTCGGGTTGTTCCGCGCCGTCCGCAACGAACTTTTTGCACCAGATTCCCGAACGCAGTATGAAGAATCCGATAACCACCTTGATGATTTCAAGCAATTGGACGATAAGATACATATAGACGACGTCGAGAGTCGTAAGTCTTGACATAAGCAGCGCGACGGGGAGAGGAATCACCCATGCGAAGAAACTGTCGAACAGGAAGGTGATAAACGTCCTGCCACCCGCGCGGATAGTGAAGTACGCCGCGTTGACGATAGCCTCGACAGGCACGAAACAGGCGGCGACGATCATGATTTTCGTCGCGAGGTCTCGCACTTCTTCCGTAGTGTTGTAGATGTCGGGGAAGACGAACGCAAGCCCTATATACAGCCCTGCGAGCGCGGTGCAGAATGCGGTAGAGAAAGCCATAAGTTTTCTTGCCGTGTCCTTTGCTCCGTCCACGTCGCCTGCGCCCAAAATATTGCCGACGATTATGCCCGTCACCGCGCCCATCGTGATGTAGCCCGAGGAGAACAGGTTGTTCATAGTGTTTTGAATGTTGAGTGCCGCAACCGTTGCGAGTCCGCGCACGGAGTAGCATTGAACGATCATCGAGATGCTGAGCGACCAAAGCACTTCGTTGAAAAACACCGGAGAGCCTTTTCTGAGATACGCCTTGCAGTCCGCGAGCGGAACTTTCAAGGATCTCCATACGCCCTTGAAGAAAGGTAGCTTTTTTGAAACGTGGCACCAAATGACGAGGATGATCATTTCGACGTATCTCGACACGACGGTTGCAATAGCCGCGCCGTTGACGCCCATATTCGGCGCGCCGAATTTGCCGTATATGAGGACGTAGTTGAGAAACAGGTTGACGGCGACCGCGCAGAGTCCCGCCACCATAGGCGGCAACGTCTTTTGCGCGCTGCGGACGGTGCCTGCATACACCTGCGAGACGACGAACGGCGGAAGCCCTATCATCATGATTGTCAAATAACTCGTGCCGTATGCGAGCGTGGCGGCAATATCGCCCTCCGTACCGTTGTCGGTGAGGTAGAAGTTGATTAGAGCCTTGCCCGCTGCGCCAAAGATAATTACGCCGACGACAAGTATCGCGAGTCCCCAGTACATGGAGAAACGGATAGAGTGCTTCATACCTTGCTCGTTTTTAGAGCCGTAGTATTGCGCGGTAAAGATGCCGACGCCTGACATCGCGCCGAAAATCGCCAAGTTGAACACAAACAGCAGTATGTTTGCAATAGATACGCCGGACATTTGCTCCGTACCGACCTTGCCGACCATGATGTTGTCTAGAAGCGACACGAAGTTGGTGATGACGTTTTGGACGAGTATAGGTACGGCGACGGCAAATACCATCTTGTAGAACGCTTTGTCGCCGATATATTTTGAAAATATGTTTTGTTTTTTCGTAAGTTCCATAATAGTTCGTTTCCCACAGTGCAGTATACCATAAAGCGAGCGGACTTCAAAACGATTTAGAGGCGAAAATGCGAAATTTTGTTCAAATTTGCAAAAATAAAAGATGCGGAAACGCATCTTTTCTCTCATATACTCTTTATCGCGCGCCTATTTGCGGGGAGAATCGGCGTCTTTCAAAAACAGATCTCCGCGCTCGACGGATAGCGGGCAGTCAAAGGAATACGTGTGTTGCACGAGTTTTGCGTCGTTCGTTACGACGTCACCATCAAAGACGTCGCCTATCACAAATCTCTTTCCGTTTGCCTCGTCGTTTGGAGAGAGGACGACGAGTTCGTCGCCTGACTTAAAGCGATTCCTCATCTCGACTGCCACGCGGTTGCCCTCCGCGGACTGAACGACTGCCGTAAAGACGTACTTCTCGGGTTGCTGTCCTGCTCCAACGCAAACCGTATCCAGGTTGTCGCCCTCGAAGTATGCGTCCGTATACGTCCTGTGCGCGACGGTTTCAAGCCACTCGTTGTAGAGATTTGCGTGTTCTATACGCCCGAATTGCAGGTATTCGTCTATTGCGTGGCGGTAGGCGTTCGCGACGGTCGCGACATAGAATTCGCTCTTCATTCGCCCTTCGACTTTGAGAGATACGACGCCCGCCTCGGCAATCTCGGGGATGTGAGAAAGAAGGCGCAGGTCGCGACTGTTCATAAAGTACGTTCCGCGCTCGTCCTCTTCCACTTCGAGAGGCTTGTCCGCATGGCGTTCCACTTCCGTGATTTTATAGTTCCAACGGCAGGGCTGAATACATTCTCCGCGGTTTGCGCTCCGCCCCGAGAAGTAGGAGGAGAGAAGACACCTTCCGCTATAACTCATGCACATTGCGCCGTGAACGAACGCCTCGAGTTCCATATCCGGCACTTCCGCGTGTATCTCGGCGATCTCTTTGAGCCCGAGTTCCCTTGCAAGCACGACGCGCTTAACTCCTAAATTCTTATAGAATTTAACCGCCTGCACGTTTGTCGTGTTCGCCTGTGTGGAGAGGTGTATGGCAAGCCTCGGCGCAACCTCTCGGCATAGGGAGAGCATGCCCATATCGCTGATGAGAACGGCGTCCGCTTTCGCCTCTTGCAAAAACTCAAAATACTTTTTTGCCTCGTCAAGGTCGCTGTTTTTTGCAAAGATGTTTGCCGTCACGTACACTTTTTTGCCGAGCGAATGCGCGTAGGCGATGCCTTCTTTCATCTCTTCGCGAGAAAAGTTGTCCGCAAACGCGCGGAGAGAGAAGGCTTTGCCTCCGATGTACACGGCGTCCGCCCCGAAGTGGAATGCGGTTTTGAGTTTTTTCAGGTTGCCGGCTGGCATCAATAATTCAATCATTTTTCTAAAAAATAGTGCTATTTGGCGAATAGCTGTGTCAAGTCACCTTTGGTAGGCGGTTACGTACGTCAGTACGCGCCCTTCTCCCAAAGATGCCTTTCCTTGCTCTTCATCCAAATATCCCGATTTTTATAGGTGATAGATTTTCAATTTATAGTTCAAGTCTAAATCTTTATAACGTAATTCTCAAACATATTATTGAAAACAAACAAAGTAAGCATTATATATTTTTATCGTGCTAAAAGTGCGCTATTGGGATGAGTTGCAAGGAAACACGCTTTGGACGGCAACCCAGTGTACAAAGCGTACACGGTTGACGGGGCAAAGGGCGTTGACACCGCAAATCGCCGAATAGCGTGCTTTTAGTCGATAAAAACGGGAATGTGGGCGAGATAAATTATATCCTTCCTATCCTTTGCGTCACCCTCGGCAAGTACAAACGCTTTCGCAACGATTTCGCCACCCGAAAGACGCACGATTTCTTCAAGTCCTTTGAGGCTTCCGCCCGTGGACACCACGTCGTCGACAATAGCCACGCGCTTGCCGCGGAGCAAATCCGCGTCGTGCTTTGACAGGTAGAGTGTTTGAACACTGCCCGTCGTTATAGACTTGATAGAGGTCTGGATGCCGTCTTGCATGTAGAGTTTTTTGGACTTTCGGCACACCGCATAGTAGTGTTGTCCGAGTTCGCGCGCCACAACGTGCGCAAGTTGAAGACCTTTCGACTCCGCGGTGATGACGACGTCGCATGGCGGGAGGCGTTTTGCAAGTTCCTTGCCGCAATATTCGGTGAGTTCCTGATTTCCGTGAAGGTTGAAAAAGCAAATATGTATGCCGGGAAGCGGCAAAATAGGAAGGTCTGTCTTGTAGCCGTTTATGTCGACGGTATAAAATTGATCCATAAATCCTCCGAGGCGTGCGCCTGAATAAAATTAACATAAGTATTATATAGGCTAATATAAATTTTTTCAACTGGAAATTCAAAATCGCGGACATTTTTTGACGATTTGTTTTTGTAATATAAAAAAACGGGAGAAACTCCCGTCTTTTCAACCTTTTTAAAACAGCGTTATTTTGATGAGTTGCAAGGCATCGTGCTTTGGGCAGGCAACCCAATGTATTAAGCATACATGGTTGACTTAAAAGGCGCGATAACACGGCAAATCGCAAAATAGCGTTGTTTTATTACTTGCAGTTCTTTGTAGACTTAGAACCTTTCGTTGTTTTTGCGTTTTCGTTCTTTGTGTCTACGTGTTCACGACCGCAGTTTTCTTGAGTTGTTGCTTTTTGTTTGGTGTTTTGTTGTTTTGCCATTTCTTTTCTCCTTTTAGGCAGTTGCCTTGTCCTTATTATGCGGATATATTGCGGTTTATATACCTTGTGTTTTTGAAAAAATATGCTATAATGCTTGTATGGTAAACATCGGAAACAGTTGGGACAAGATTTTAAAAGACGACTTTGCAAGCGAGAATTATCAGCATCTCAGGGAGTTCTTGAAGGACGAGTATTCGCATCACAGGATATACCCGAACATGTATGATATTTTCAGCGCGCTCAAAGAGACTCCGTACGAGTCGGTCAAGGTGGTTATTCTCGGGCAGGATCCCTACCACGGAGAGGGGCAGGCGCACGGCATGAGTTTTTCGGTAAAACCCGGCGTGGACACGCCCCCGTCGCTCGTCAACATCTTCAAGGAGATAGAGTCGGATATAGGCGTCAAAAACACCTCGCCGTATCTCCTCCCTTGGGCAAGGCAAGGCGTGCTTCTTCTCAACACGGTGCTGACGGTAAGGGCAGGCATGGCAAACTCTCACAAAGGCAAGGGCTGGGAGCAACTCACCGACAGTATAATCAGGCATCTAAACGAGCGAAACGAGCCTATCGTCTTTATGCTTTGGGGCGGAAACGCAAGGAGCAAAAAGGCTCTTATCACAAATCCGAACCACCTCGTTTTGGAGACCGTCCACCCGTCGCCGCTCTCCGCCTACAACGGATTTTTCGGATGCAAACACTTCTCAAAATGCAACGCGTTTTTGATAGCCCACGGCCAACAACCAATAGACTGGAGAACCTAAAACACACAAACACCCATGAACATAGAAAGAATAAATTTTTTAGCAAAAAAAGCCAAGACAGAGGGCTTGACGGAAGAAGAAAAGAAAGAACAAGCGGCGCTCAGGCGCGAGTATATAGACAGCGTGCTCGGCAATATGCGCTCGCAACTCGACAACGCCTACACGCTTGACGAAAAAGGCAACGAAGTCAAAATCACCGCAAGAGAATCCGACGAACAAAAATAGCCTTAGAATGCCTGTTTTGCATAATTCCGCCTCATTTGCGCACAATATAGCGGGAGGTGGATAATGAAAATCAAAAAGGCAAGAAAAAAAGGCGTTCCGCTCTCTCATTCCAATATGGGAGAAAAGGACAACAAGGGCGCGTTGCAAGACCCTAACGTGTTCGTGCCCGGCGTCAAGAGAAACGGCAAGACGTGAGATAAATCCGTCACGAAAAGCAAGAGCGACAGTCGCTCTTCTTTTTTTTGCGGTTTGAAATAGAAATTCAACATAATACACAATTTGTATAAGAAATTTTAAGAAAAAAATTGGCACGCACTATGGCAAAATTTAATACCATGTGATAAAATACAACTGTACGAAATTAGTACTTATTTTACACTTTTTAGAGGTATTATGAAAAACGGCGGTATTGACAAAAGAATCATCAAAACAAAGACGGCAATAAGAACGGCTTTTAAAGAACTCGTGCAGACAAAAGATATGTCCGATATCACAATCAGCGAACTTACCGAACGTGCAGGAGTTACGAGAAGCACTTTTTATATGTACTATGATTCTGTCGGCGCAGTGAGAAATGACATCGAAGATGTCATCCTTTCGCATCTTGAAAAGATTATGAGCGAGCAAAACCTCGTTCAAAGCATGCTGAATCCTTACCCGCTTCTTTTTGCAATTACAAACGAAATCAACAAATACGACGAGTACAACAGATATATACTTTCAAGCAACAACTCGGGCGAACTCCTCGACAAACTCAAAACGATGATTATCGACGCTTTCGTCAGCACTATGCAAAAGAACAGCCAACTTCGCGTCAACGTCGCAAAGGCGAAGTACGTCGCGGCATTTTGCACGGCAGGCATTTGCGAAACGTTCAAAATGTGGTTTAATCATCAAAGCACCCTGACTCTCGAAGAACTTTGCGGACATATCTCGCAAATGGTGACGAAGGGGTTGGCGATGGCGAACGAAATGATTAGGGAATAAAAACAGTGCTATTTGGCGATTTGCTGTGTTATCGCACCTTGCCCATCAGACCGTGTACGCTTTAGTACACTGGGTCTGCTGTTCAAAGCACGATGCCTTGCAACTCATCCAAATATCCCAGTTTTTCGAGCGGGGTTATTTGGCGACCTGCTGCGTCAGTTTTGCGGGTGCTCACCGTCACGTACGCCAAGTACGCTCGTGGTTCGCGTACGCAACTTCCTTGCATCTCATCTCGCTCACGCGACTTATTCGCGAATCATGAGTGAGCCATTGAAAGACGGACACTTCGTGTCTTTGTTGCTCACGTCAGCCTGTTCGAAGTGTAGCAGGTAAACCAACTCTCCTTTTCGAAGACGGAATTGGAGTCGCAACGGCGCGACGCGTTAAGCCAACAGTCCAGTGAACTGTTGGTAGCCAAAGCGAACGAGGTGGATGCCTTCGGCAACACCGAAGTCGGAGGCGACTCGACCTCGCAGGGCGAGGTCCGCGTGAGTGTGTCCCGACTGATATGCAGTACGCCTCGACGGCGAGGCTCCGTTCTTTTTCGCCCAAAGAGGCGTGACATAATGAGTGAGCGATACTTTTGAGGGCACCGACGGGTCGTCCCAAAGACGGTGGGACCCTTTGGGGTAACCGTTTTGGGAAGAACCATACGAAGGAGAAAGGGAACTTTATTTAAGATATACCCGTACAGCCTGTTTAGAACAGGAATGGGCATTGCATTTAGAGTAGCAAAACGATAACTCATTTAGAGCGAGCGAGGTCTGTATGCTTAAACTATCCAACATTGTAAAGAATTATCCTGCCGGCAACACGACCGTTCATGCTTTGCGTGGTATATCGGTCGAGTTTCGCGAGAGCGAATTTGTTGCGATCCTTGGTCCGAGCGGTTGCGGAAAGACGACGATGCTCAACATCATCGGCGGACTTGACAGGTATACGTCCGGCGATCTTGTCATCGGTGGCGTATCGACAAAGGACTTTGACGAACAGCACTGGGACGCATACAGGAACGCGACCATAGGATTTGTTTTTCAGTCATACAATCTTATTCCTCACTTGACGGTTGTCGAGAACGTCGAAATGGCGCTCTCGCTTGTCGGTTTGCATAGAAAGGAGAGGAGATCGAAAGCCATTGCCGCGCTCAACCGCGTGGGCATGGCGGACGAAATCAACAAACGCCCGAATCAACTCTCAGGCGGACAAATGCAGCGCGTAGCCATTGCGCGTGCTATCGTCAACGATCCGAAGATTATTCTTGCGGACGAGCCGACGGGCGCATTAGACAGCGAACTCAGCGTGCAGGTTATGGACATACTTGCGGAAATTGCGAAGAGCAGGCTTGTCGTCATGGTCACGCACAACCCTGAACTTGCCAAGGCGTATTGCACGCGTATCGTGCGTTTTAAGGACGGTTCTATCATCGAAGACACGGATCCGTACGAGTCGAAAGAAGTGCTTGAAGAGGCGAAAGAAGAGGAAGATTCCGATATTCTAACGGCGGATGCCGTGCCCGAACTCTCCTTTGCCTCGCAGGTTGAAATCAAGGAAAAGAAGGAAGACGCGACGGTAAATCCATACCCCGAGGGCTTCGAGGGCGCGGCGGCGATTCAAACGGAAAACGTATCTGTCGCCGAGGAGGGGGATACCTCGTCTCCAAACAACAGTTTGTTCGAGGACGTCGGCAATAATAAACGGTCGAAGACCAATAACAAAGGGACGAAGTCCCCGCTTGATGAATACAAGCCGATGCAACTTGAAGCACTCGAGCCGGAAAAACAAAAGAAAACTTCTAATCGCAAGCGCAAGAAGACGATGAAAGAACTCAACGCCGAGACAAAGGCATACTTTGACCAACTCGGACTCAACAGTCTTTCAAAGAAGAAGAAAAAGGAGCGTCCCGCGGGCTTCAAACCGACTCACATGAGGGCGTCAACGGCGTTCGGTTTGTCCATAAAGAACCTGCTTTCAAAGTTTAGAAGGACGTTTTTCACCTCGTTTGCGGGAAGCATCGGAATAATCGGCTTAGCCCTCGTTTTGTCGGTATCTAACGGCTTCAATTTGTATGTACAGCGCATGCAAACGGAGCAATTTGCGTCCGTTCCGCTTGGAATGTACGAGTACAACGTAGACTCCAATGCGGTTATGAACATGATGACAAATCTTTCAAGCACGCAAATAAGCGAATCCGCGTATCCGACGGACGGCAGTTTGAAGATAAAGGACAGCGTTTCCACGCTCGAACTCTTGAATGTCATGATAAATTCATTCTTTGACGGCAACGCTTCAAAGAACGATATAACCCCGGAATTTGACGAGTACATTCACAATATGCCAAAAGAGTATTACAAGGCGATAAGCACCTACTACGGCACGCGCTTCAACCTTATTGCGAAGTATGAAGACAAGGACGGCAAGACAAAATACGAGGACGTCTCGCAAATGCCTGACGCAACGAGCGTACTCACTATCTCCACGACCGTGCTCGGACAGCAGGGACAACAGCCCGAACTTTGGAACCAAATGGTGGGCACAAAGGAAGAAATGCTGTCTCACTACGACCTTATTGCGGGGCACTACCCGGAGAACAAGTTTGAAGTCGTGGTTTGCGTGAACGCGGACAACGAAATCAGCAAAAATCTCTTGAACGGCTTCCGCCTCTACGGCTTGTACGAAAGAAACGAGTACGGCAGTTTTGCAAGAGACGACAAGGGTTATCCGAAATTCAAAGAGAATTTGTCCGTGAACGATCTTCTCGGTCAGGGCGTAGGTCTTGTTCTCAACGACGACTACTATCAAAAGGATTCGGAAGGCAACTACGTCGTGGACGAGTGGAACGGATACAGCAATTCTATTGCCACGTTTATGGGCAGCGGAAGTGGAAAACCCTGGTATTATACCAATGAGACGTTGCTTGAAGATATGTATGAAAACAAGTCGATTCCGCTCACGATTGCCGGCGTTATCCGTTTGAAGAAGGGTGACATGGCGGAGTACGTCTCCCGCGACACCATTTGCTATACGGAAGAACTCGGCAACTATGTTGCCGATATGGCATACGAGAGCAAAGTCGCCAAGTACCAACGCGAATTGGAAGAGTCGATCGGCGCAGGCAAGGCCAACGATAAGTTTGACACAAAGGACGTCTTTGGCAACACGATAGCAAAGGACGTAAACCTGCTCGAACATCACGAGGTTATGGACATAATGGGCGGAGCGATGCACATGCACAGCTCATATCTAAAAGCCATCGGCGCGGTGAAAATCCCGCTCTACATCTCCGTTTATGCCAACGAGTATTCCAACAAGGCGAACATCGGCGCATATATAAACGACTGGAAGTCGCAGGGCTCGGGACATACGGCTGTCGGCTATTTTGACGTCAGCGAGATGTTCCTTGCAAACCTCAACACGATTATAGACCTCGTATCCCTCCTGCTCATCGCGGTTGCGTCCATATCGCTCGTCGTATCCACGGTTATGATCGGCGTAATCACGGCAAACTCGGTCGTCGAGCGCACGAGGGAAATCGGAATCCTCCGCAGTCTCGGCGCACGAAAAGCGGATATAAGAAACGTCTTCGTGGCGGAAACTTCGATAATCGGTCTTTGGAGCGGTCTGCTCGGTATATTGATAACTTACATTCTTTGCCCGATAATCAGCGCGATAATCGGCGCGGTCTCCGGCATCGGCGGACTTGTAATTTTGAATCCGCTCCACGCACTTTTGCTCGTCGCACTCAGTCTTGTCTTGACGGTTCTCTCCGGCGTGTTGCCGGCGGTGGGGGCGTCGCGGAAGAACGTCGTCGAGGCCCTTAGAGTGGAATAAACCGCGCTATTTTGCGCCTAACTTCGGCAAATCCCACCTTCCCAACCTCATGTACTTCGTGTACATTAGGGCTTGTGAAGGCGGGTTTTTTCTTGTTATGCATCAAAATATCGCGGTTTCTTCTCACTCTAAGTGTCATTTTTTCGCGCATCTCATCAAAATCTCGACGCTTCTCGACTCGCAATGCTACAATATTTTTTTGCGAAGGTATTGTTTTGTGCCTAACTTCTTTAATATTTAGACATATCAGCCTAATAGAAGACGCGCGGGAGTTCCGACTCACTCATTCGAAGACGGAACCGACTCCGCAAAGCGGAGTCCCCGGAGTGCCTCGGTCTGCACTCAGTACGAGCATTTTGGACATACGGTTGGCTTTGCCGTCCAAAATGCGAAGTGGCAAAGAATAGAGGA